>NZ_JAEVHN010000098.1:0-14783 GCF_016803375.1 Micromonospora sp. 4G55 | reverse complement strand
GATCCGCATCGCGAGAGTGCCCTTGGGGAACGACGCCCGAACCATCCGCGCGGTCAACTCCGGCACCCCACGGTCATCCCACGCTTCCAGCGACACCTCTCGACCCTTCCCACCCGACGAATCCGACAATCATGCCAACAGGTGAATCCGAGTGGTTTGGCTATTCCCCAACGGAGTCCTGAAGGGCGCAGCACTGGCCCGCAACCCGGGTAGCCGCGGTGGCCGGCGGCCGCGCCGGTCCTCATCGCGTCACCACCGCGACCCGGACGCGGGACAGCCCCAGCAGCTCGACCAGCCGGGCGGCGGAGGTCAGCGGGGTGTGCAGGACCACGGTGCCGCCGCGACGGGCGGCGTGCCGGTGCAGGTGGATCAGGTTCCGGTGGTCGATGAAGCGCAGCCCGTCGGCGCGGATCACCAGCTCGCCGGTGGGGTCGTCGACGTTCGCGCGGGTGAGCGCGGTGTCGAAGACGTCCTGGTTGGAGGTGTCCAACTCCCCGTCGAGGACCAGCTCGTCGCGCCCGGCGTACAGGTGGAACAGGGTGGCCCCCGGGTCGGACGCGGGGTGCAGGCAGGCCAGCTCCTCGATCGCCCGCTCGTCCAGCACCCGCCGGTCGTATCCGCAGGCGGCCGACATCGGCCGGATCCGCATGAAGCGGTCGACCAGGTGTTCGTAGCGGGTGAAGGCGGCGCGCTGCTCCGCGGTGACCACGAGCGTCGTCGCGTCGGCGGCCACCCGCAGGCCGGCGTGACCGTCGGCCAGGGCCGCGTCGGTCAGCGCGGCGTAGGCGGCGACCTGGGCGGCCGGGTCGACGACGTGCCGCTCGCCGTAGGTGTCGCGTACCGACACCACCTCCGCCGCCCCGCCGCGCAGCGCTTCGCGCAGGTGCGGGACGCCCTGCCACCGGGCCACGGCGACGTTCCCCGGCTCGGCGGTGACGTAGCGGACCCGCTCGCCGGCGTCGAGGCCGGTGAGGAGGAACCGCTGTGCTCGGGCGTCGAAGACCGTCGTGTCGTCGAAGGTCCAGCAGACGTGTCCGGGCGGCATGGAGCGCACTGATTCGCTGGTCAAGCTCTCCGCCTCATGTCCGGATTCTATGCCGCAGCGGCGGGGTGCGCGCAGCGCGACCGCCGTGCACGGGACGCCACGCCCGGGCGCGGCGTCTACCGTGACCCGATGCCGATCACCAGACGCCGCGCGCTCACCTGGCTCGGCGCCGCGTTCGGCGCGCCGCGACCTGCGGCGGCGGAGCGGCCCTGGTCGACGCGGCGGTGCTGCCCGGCAGGTCCGTGCTGAACCAGGCCCTCGGCCGGTGCGCCGCGACGACCCGGCGCAGGAGCTGCGGGGCCACGCCGGGACCGTCGGTGAGCGGCACCTTCCGCTCGCCGGCGCGCCGCCGGGAGGTCGCCTTCGCGCTGTCCTACCCGCCGGGGTACGCGCCGGGCGCGCGGTTGCCGGTCTGCCTCGCCCTGCACGGGTACGCCAGCGACGCCGCGGCCGCGGTGCGCAGCGGCGACTATCCCGCGTTCATCGCCGGGGCGGTCCGGGCCGTGCCGCCCCGTTCGTGCTGGCCGCCGTCGACGGCGGTGACGGGTACTGGCACCCGCATCCGGACGACGACCCGTTGACGATGCTGACCGGGGAGTTCCTGCCCCTGCTGGCCAGCCGTGGGCTGCGCACCGACCGGGTCGCGGTGGCCGGCTGGTCGATGGGCGGCTACGGCGCGCTGCTCTGCGCGCTCACCCGCCCCGAACTGTTCCGGGCCGTCGTCGCCACCTCCCCGGCGATCTTCCGCTCCTATGCCGACGCCCGTGCGGTCAACCCCGGCGCGTACGACTCGGCGGGGGAGTGGGATCGCTACGACGTGGTGGCCCGGGTGCGGGAGTTCGCCGGGCTGCCGCTGCGGGTGGCGATCGGCGCAGCCCGACCCGTTCACCCCCGCGGTGCGCGCCTGGCGGGACCGGCTGCGACCCGGAGGTGGTACGGATCTCCACCGGCTGTCACGACGGCCGGTTCTGGTCCTCGGTCGCGGCGGAGCAGGTCCGCGCGATCAGCGCCGCGCTGGCCGACTGACCGCGCCCGGGCCGGCCCCCGCCGGGGCTCAGCCCGGAGTGCCGGCCAGGTCCGCCGGCCGCTCCTCCACGGTCGCCGGCCGGCCCATCCGGCGCCACGGGCCGCCTAGCAGCGGGGTGAGTACGACCAGGACGTAGGCGGTGCCGATCGTGACCAGGGTGGCGGTGGTGCCGAACCGGTCGGTGGCCAGGCCGGCGCCGAGAGCGCCGAGCGGCATGGCGGCCCAGGCGCCGGCGCCCACCACCCCGTAGACCCGGGCCCGCATGTGCGCGGGTACCCGCTCCAGCTTGACCGCGCCGATCAGCGGGTTGATCGCACCCGCGGCGAGACCGGAGACCGCGAAGATCGCGACCACCACCGGCAGCGGCGGCGCGGCGGCCAGGGCCCAGAAGGGTGGCCCGCCGGCGATCGCGAAGGTGGTGACGAAGGTGGCGCGGCGGGCAGCCGGTGGCCGACGGCGCTGAACAGCAGCGAGCCGACCAGCGCGCCGCCGCCCATCGCGCCCACCAGCAGGCCGAACGCGCTGGCCCCGCCGAGCTCGCGTTCCGCCACCACCGGCAGCAGCACGCTGCTCTTCGTCGCGTCGAAGCAGTTGGTGATCAGCACCAGCAGCACCACCGCGCGTAGCAGCGGCTCGCGGACCAGGAACCGCACCCCGGCGGCGAAGTTCCGCCAGTACCCGCCGGATTCCTCCGGCGCCTGCCCGGCGGGGCGCATGGCGCGGGGCACCAGCAGCGTCACCACCAGCGCGGAGACGGCGAAGGTGGCGGCGTCCAGGGCCAGCACCGGCAGCGCGCCGAGGGCCGCGACCAGCAGCCCGGCCACGGGCGCGCCGAGGAGTCGGGAGCCGCGTTCGGTGGCCTCGAACCAGCCGATCGCCCGTTCGATCGGCACCCGGGCGGCGGTCGCCGCCTCGGGCAGCAGCGCGGTCCGGGCGGTCTGCCCGGGCGTGTCGAGCAGGCCGCTGGCGAAGACCAGCGCGAGCAGCGCCCAGAACGGCAGGCCGACGGTCGCGTCGAGCAGCGGGATGGCGGCGACGTCGCGCCGGAGACCAGGTCGGCCAGGACGCTGGCCCGGCGGTAGCCGATCCGGTCGACCAGCACGCCGCCGAGGGCGCCGCCGAGCACCACCGGCGCGGCGGCGAACGCCCCGGTCAGGCCGGTCGCCGTCGGTGAGCCGGTCTCGGCCAGCACGTAGAGCGGCAGGGCGATGTAGGTGAGCATGTTGCCGGTGAGCGAGACCGTGTGGCCGATCAGCAGGCCGAGCAGCGGGCTCCAGCGGCGTGGCGGGGCGGTCACTGCGGCCCCCGGTAGGCCTGCCAGATCAGCGTGACGGTGCGGGCGCCGGGCCGGTCGGGGGCGCTGCGGGCCCGCCAGCGGGCACCCAGGTTCGCCAGTTCGGCGCGCAACTCGAGCAGCTCGTCGGGGGTCAGGTGCATGATCTGGTCGCTGCTGGTGGTGCCCCGGACCCAGTCCGGGTCGAGGGTGGCCTCGCTGTCGAGGTAGGCCTGGAACCGTTCCACGTAGCGCTGGAAGGAGGCCCGGCGCAGCAGGTCCGAGGCGAGCTTGCGCTCTGGGTCGTGCAGCACCTCGACCGGTTCCCAGTTGGTGCGGTCGTGCGCCGCCCGCCACCACCGCTCCCGGCGGTTGCGGGCGTGCTCGGGCGCCTCCCGGATGAAGCCGTGCTCGGCGAGCTTGCCGAGGTGGTAGCTGACCGACCCGACGGCCTCGTCGACCAGCTCGCTGAGCATGCCGACGCTCTGCGGGCCGCGTACCCGCAGCTCGCCGAGGAGCCGCAGGCGGGTGGGGTGGGCCAGGGCGCGCATGGCGCGCGGGTCGGTCAGGTGCAGGGTTGACTCGTCCTCGGACATGGGGACAGGCTAGACGTACAAGATGTGATGTACAAGAAGTCTTGTTGAACGTCGCCGGAGTGGACGGCGCGGGTGGGCTCAGGCGGGGCGGCGGCCCTTGAGACGGCGGCCCAGCTCGCGGGCGATCTCCCGATTGGCGTCGCGTTCGGCGAGCGCCTGCCGCTTGTCGTACGACTTGCGGCCGCGGGCCAGGCCCAGCTCGACCTTGGCCCAGCCGTTGCTGAAGTACATCGACAGCGGCACCAGCGTCACGCCCCCGTCGCGCAGCTTCTCCAGGATTCGGGCGATCTCCACCCGGTGCAGCAGCAGCTTCCGGGTCCGGCGGGGCTGGTGGTTGGTCCAGGTGCCGAAGCCGTACTCGGCGATGTGCAGGCCGTAGAGCATGATCTCGCCGTCGCGTTCCTGGGCGAAGGCGTCGACCAACGACACCCGCCCCTCGCGCAGCGACTTCACCTCGGTGCCGGCCAGCACGATCCCCGCCTCGTACGTCTTCAGGACGGTGTAGTCGTGCCGGGCCTTCTTGTTGGAGGCGATGAGCTTGCGCTCCGTGTCCCTGGACACGACGACCTCCTGCGGGTGGACTGCGGACCGGTGCAGAATACCCGCCGGCACCGCCCGGGTCGGCGGGGCGCGACGGGGACGGGGCGGCAGGTCCAGCCGTACCCTGCCGCCACCCGCCCGCGGGTAGGGTCGGCGATCGTGACCGAACCGGACTTCCTCACCGCCACCCGCAGTTCGTACGACACGATGGTCGCCGACTACACCGAGTTCGTCCGCGACGAGCTGGCCGCCCGGCCGCTCGACCGGGCCATGCTCGCGGCCTTCGCCGAGCTGGTGCTCGTCGACGGGGGCGGGCCGGTGCTGGAGGTGGGCTGCGGCCCCGGACGGATCACCCGGCACCTGCACGACCTCGGGCTCGACGCCGCCGGCCTCGACCTGTCGCCGGCCATGATCGCGCAGGCCCGACGGGCGTACCCCGACCTGCGCTTCACCGAGGGGTCCATGCTGGAGCTCGACCTGGCCGACGGCGCGCTCGCCGGCCTGGTCGCCTGGTACTCGGTCATCCACCTGCCCGACGACCGGCTGCCGGCCGCCTTCGCCGAGTTTCACCGGGTCCTCGCTCCCGGTGGGCACCTGCTGCTGGCCTTCCAGGTCGGTGACGAGCCGGTGCACCGCACGGACGCGTGGGGACGCCCGGTCTCGCTCACCTTCCACCGGCGCCGGCCCGACCGGGTGGCGGCCCTGCTGGACGCCGCCGGGCTGGTGGTGCACGCGCGGATGCAGCGCGAGCCGCAGGAGTTCGCCGGGCGGCCGGAACCCACCCCGCAGGCCTATCTGCTGGCGCGCCACCCGGCTGACGACCGGCGGTGACCGGGCGACCACGACGCTCGTATCCTTCTCCCGCGGATCCTGTCCGTGGACCGAAACGAGCCGATGAGGAGGTTGGTGTGAGTAGCCGGACCGAGACGTTGGAGTTCCAGGCCGAGACGCGTCAACTGCTGCAGTTGATGGTGCACTCGATCTACTCGCACAAGGACGTCTTCCTGCGGGAGTTGGTCTCCAACGCCTCCGACGCGCTGGACAAGCTGCGGCTGGAGTCGCTGGTCGACAAGGATCTGGAGGCCGACACCGCCGACCTGCACATCGAGATCGAGACCGATCCGGCGGCCCGCACCCTCACCGTGCGGGACAACGGCATCGGCATGTCCCGCGAGGACGTCGTCTCGCTGATCGGCACCATCGCCCGCTCCGGCACGGCCGAGCTGCTACGCAAGCTGAAGGAGTCCCGGGAGGCCTCCGCCCAGGACCTGATCGGCGTCGGCTTCTACTCGACGTTCATGGTGGCCGACACCGTCACCCTGCTGACCCGCCGGGCCGGCCAGACCGAGGGCACCCGCTGGGAGTCCACCGGCGAGGGCACCTACGTCGTGGAGACGGTCGACGACGCTCCGCAGGGCACCTCGGTCACCGTGCACCTGAAGCCGGCCGACAGCGAGGACAATCTCGCCGACTACACCGACCACGGCAAGATCCGCGAGATCGTCAAGCGGTACTCCGACTTCATCGCCTGGCCGATCCGGCTCGTCACGCCCGACGCCGAGCCGGTCACCCTCAACTCGATGAAGGCGCTCTGGGCCCGGCCGCGCGACGAGGTCGCCGAGGAGGAGTACCGCGACTTCTACCGGCACGTCAGCCACGACTGGGCCGACCCGCTGGAGACCATCCACATGCGGGGAGAGGGCGTCTTCGAGTACGAGGCGCTGCTCTTCATCCCCACGCACGCGCCGTTCGACCTGTTCATGGCCGACGGCCGGCGCGGGGTGCAGCTGTACGTCAAGCGGGTGTTCGTGATGGACGACTGCGCCGCGCTCATGCCCAACTACCTGCGCTTCGTCAAGGGCGTGGTGGACGCGCACGACCTGTCGCTGAACATCTCCCGGGAGATCCTCCAGCAGGACCGGCAGATCCAGATCGTGCGCCGCCGGCTGGTCCGCAAGGTGCTCGCCACCGTCAAGGAGATGCGTACCGAGCACGCCGACCGGTACCGGGCCTTCTGGTCGGAGTTCGGCCGGGTGGTCAAGGAGGGGCTGCTGGAGGACCCGGACAACCAGCAGGCGATCCTCGACATCGTCTCGGTCGCCTCCACCCACGACGCCACCGAGCCCACCACGCTGCGCGAGTACGTCGAGCGGATGAAGGACGGCCAGGAGGAGACCTACTACGCCACCGGCGAGACCCGGGCCATGCTGGAGAACTCGCCGCACATGGAGGCCTTCCGCGCCAAGGGCTACGAGGTGCTGCTGCTCACCGACCCGGTCGACGAGGTGTGGGTGGAGCGGGTCGCGCAGTTCGACGGCCGGCCGCTGCGCTCGATCGCCAAGGGCAGGTGGACCTGGACACCGCGCAGGAGCGCGAGGAGGCCGAAACGGAACGGGAGCGGCAGACCAAGGAGTACGCCGCCCTGCTCGCCTTCCTCGGCGGCGCGCTGGCCGACAGCGTCAAGGAGGTGCGGCTCTCCTCCCGCCTGACCACCTCGCCGGCCTGCATCGTCGGCGACGCGCACGACATCACGCCCACGCTGGAGAAGATGTACCGCGCGATGGGGCAGGAGGTGCCGAAGGTCAAGCGCATCCTCGAACTCAACCCGACCCACCCGCTGGTCACCGGCCTGCGCGCGGCGCACGAGCGTGGCGGCGACTCGGGTGCCCTCACCGAGACCGCCGAGCTGCTGTACGGCATGGCGCTGCTCGCCGAGGGCGGCGACCTGGCCGACCCGGCCCGGTTCGCCCGGGTCCTCGCCGACCGGCTGGCCCGTACCCTCTGACGCGACGACGGCCCCGGCCCGGTGGGGGAGCACCGGGCGGGGGCGCCTGCTCAGGAACCGACCCGCACGCCCATCGCCGCCCAGGTGGCCGGGCCGACCACCCCGTCCACGGTCAGCCCCCGCATGCCCTGGTACCAGCGCACGCCGGCCTCGGTCTTCGCGTCGAAGGCGCCGTTCGCCGGGCCGCACCGCTTCGCGCCGACGAACCGCTGAACGAAGGCCACGTCCCCGCCCGTGCTGCCGCGCCGCAGCGTCCGCGAGCCCGGTCTGCCCCCGGACACCGGCGTCGCCGGCCGGCCGCTGGGCACCGACGGGGGCCGGCGTGACGGCCGCGCGCAGGGCCGCCACGGTACGCGGGCCGACCACCCCATCGGCGGTGAGCTTTCGGGCGGTCTGGAACGACCGTACCCAGGCGGCCACGGCCGGCCCGAACACCCCGTCGGCCGTCAGCCGGGCCCCGAGGCGGTTGGCGACGGCCTGCAACTCCCGGACGTCACCGCCCCGGCAGCCGGCGCGCAGCAGCCGGTCGCCGAGCCGCGCCGTCGTGGCGGTGGCGATCCCCCACGGGTGGCGGCTGTCCTCCAGGCTCCGCTGGTGGCTGACGCTGACGTGCAGGTGCTTGTCGTGCGGGTTCGGCCCGGTGTACCGGGCCGGTCGGAAGCTGCGGGTACGGCTCCAGATCTTCCGGTCGTAGATGACGTACTGGGTGGACGGATGGTTGACGGCCTGCCGGACGACCAGCAGCGGGTCGATCCCGTCGACGTCCACGTCCACCGCGTTGACCGACTGGTCGTCATTGTCCGGATTATGGTCCGAGCGGCGCGCCTGGTGACTGGCATCGCCCAACCAGCCGTCGGACTTGCGGTCCCGCTGCGGCCAGCGGGTGTCTATCTCCTCGCGCAGCACCCGCAGCGCGGGCGCCAGGTGCACGCCCATCTCACTCCTCCTCTTCCAGCGCGGCGGCCAGGTCGAAGTCGACCTCGTCGCCGGCCAGGCTCTCCGGGTCGTCGTCCTCGTCCAGGGTGGCGACGAGGTAGTCGGTGTCGATGCTGACGGTGTCCATGAAGGTCCTTCCTCTCGCGGATGGCCGGCCGCCGCGAACCGAGGCGGACCGTGACGGCCAGGGCGCCGGCGACCGGCATCCGACGGTCGGCGGGTCCGAAGCGTCGGCGCCGCGGCCGCGCTCTGCTCCCTACCGTCCGAGTCGGCGGCCGGGCTGCCCAGACATGAGTCGCCAATCAGCGGCAACGCTGACCGTCCGGCGGCGCGGGCCGCCGATCGAACCCGCCTGACCAGCGAAGACGGGGAGGTGACGGCACCTGATCCGCCGCTCGGGGCGAGACTTTCGGCCCAGTCGTGACAGGTTCCCGACCGGCCCTTGTAGAGCACCGCCGGCCACCCCGCAACTCGAAGGACGAAGCCGTCGCTCAGCCGGGTGAAGAACTTCACAAGAAGTGGGCAATCGCCCGAAACAGTTCCTAACGTCGTTCGTGTTCGCGATCGCGGACACCACGGCCGGTAACGCCTAATCCATGCCGCCGGCCGGTGGGACCTTTTCAGCGGGCATGGAGCGGGGGACCCACACGTTCCTCGGTGCACGTCACCTCGGGGTGAAGCCGCCCACGGGCGGCCGGGCTCCTCGGCCCGAACCCGACAGCTCACCTCGTCGGCGTGGAGGAATCCACATGGCAACTGAATACACCGCCCGTCACCGACGGGTCAGCTCGCGCCGCATCGCCGTCGGCACGCTCGCCGTCGGTGCGGTCACCGGGGTCGCCGCCGTCCTGGCACCGGCGTCGCCGGCGAGCGCCGCCAGCGTCAACTGGGACGCGATCGCCCAGTGCGAGTCCGGCGGCAACTGGCACATCAACACCGGCAACGGCTACTACGGCGGCCTGCAGTTCTCGCAGAGCACCTGGTCCGGCTACGGCGGCAAGAAGTACGCCTCCCGCGCCGACCTGGCCAGCCGGGGCGAGCAGATCGCGATCGCCGAGAAGGTGCGCGACGGTCAGGGCATCGGTGCCTGGCCGACCTGCGGCCGGAAGGGTGGCTCCACCAGGAGCTACTCCACCACCTCGGAGAAGTCGCAGAAATCGCAGAAGTCGGAGCGGCGCTCGTCGAGGGCCACCGCCACCGAGCGGTCCTCGCGGGAGCAGCACAGCACCCGCAGCCAGCGGCGCAGCGCGCCGGCCGGGACCGGCGACGTGTACGTGGTGCGGCCGGGTGACACCCTGTCGCAGATCGCCGACGCCCGGGACCTGGCCGGTGGCTGGCAGGCGCTGTACGAGCGCAACAAGCGCGTGGTCGGCGCGACCCGGGGCTGATCTTCCCCGGTCAGAAGCTCAGCCTCTGACGCGTCACCGCCCTGCACCAGGGGTGGACCGTATCGACGCCCGGCCGGCCCGTGCCGCGCGTCGTGGTCTCCCGTGGCGCACCGTCGGAGCACCCGGCGCGGTGTCACTCCGATTCACCTGGCGGTGGCGACGGCCGGTTGGTCGCGCCGCGCCGGGTAGCGGCAGCGCCACGTGCCCGGTCCCGAGCACGGCCGAGCGCGGAACCCGACGGGCCCGCCGCGGTGCCGGATAGGGTTGGCCCAGGTGTGCCGGGAAGTCTGGTCGGCGATGGATGACGCGACCCCTGCCGACGAGGAGTTTCCGTGACCGACGCCACCCGGCGCCGTGCCAACCTGTTCGCCCGACGCTCGTGGGGCGAGACCAGCCGTATCTCCGCCATTCTCCGCAAGGAGACCGTGGGCGGAGGCCTTCTGCTCATCGGGGCCCTGTTGGCGCTCGTCTGGTCGAACTCGCCCTGGGCGGACAGCTACCAGTCGCTTCGGGACTTCCGGGTCGGTCCCGCGTCGCTGCACCTCGACCTCAGCCTGGCCACCTGGGCTGCCGACGGCCTGCTGGCGATCTTCTTCTTCGTCGCCGGCCTGGAACTCAAGCGTGAGTTCGTCGCCGGCGACCTGCGGGATCCGCGTCGCGCCGCGGTGCCGGTCGCGGCGGCCGTCGGTGGGGTGCTCCTGCCGGCCGCCATCTACTACGTCATCGCCGCCGGCGCGGGCGGGGGCGCGGTCAAGGGCTGGGCCATCCCGACCGCGACCGACATCGCCTTCGCGCTGGCGGTGCTCGCGGTGGTCGGCCGGTTCCTGCCCTCCGCGCTGCGCACCTTCCTGCTCACCCTGGCCGTCGTTGACGACCTGCTGGCGATCGTCATCATCGCGGTCTTCTACACCAGCGACTTGTCGGTCGCGCCGCTGTTGGGCGCCCTGGTGCCGCTGGCGGTGTTCGGCTTGCTGGTGCAGCGCCGGGTCCGGTCGTGGTGGCTGCTGCTGCCCCTGGCCGCGGCGACCTGGACGCTGATGCACGAGTCCGGGGTGCACGCCACCGTGGCGGGGGTCCTGTTGGCGTTCACCGTTCCGGTGATCCGCAGCGAAGCCGCCGGTGGGCCGGATGCGGGACCGGGTCTGGCCGAGCACTTCGAGCACCGGTTCCGGCCCATTTCCGCCGGGGTGGCGGTGCCGGTTTTCGCGTTCCTCTCCGCCGGCGTCACCATCGGTGGTGTCGCCGGTCTGGCCACCGCCCTGACCGACCGGGTGGCGCTGGGCATCGTGGCCGGCCTCCTCGTCGGCAAGCCGGTCGGCATCATGGCCGCCACCTGGCTGGTCTCCCGGTTCACCCGGGCCGACCTGGACGAGGGCCTCAACTGGCTCGACGTGCTCGGGCTGGCGCTGCTCGGCGGGATCGGCTTCACCGTGTCGCTGCTCATCGGCGAGCTGGCCTTCGGCCTCGGCAGCGAACGCGACGGCCACGTGAAGGTCGCTGTACTCGCCGGGTCCCTGCTCGCGGCGCTGCTCGCGACGGTCATCCTCCGCGCCCGCACCCGCCTGTACCGGCGGGTGCACGAGCTGGAGACCGTCGACCGTGACCGGGATGGCATCCCGGACGTCTACGAGTGGCAGACCGACGGCACCGCTGGTCGCTGAGCTCACGCACGAACCCGCTGCCGCCCCCCGTGGCCGGCGCGGTGTGGTTCACCCGCTGGTGCCCGGTGGTTATGATCACCGGGATCCGTGGAGCGCCGGGAAGTCTGGTCGGCACCTCGACCAACCACGTCCCCCGGAGGTCAACCCGTGCTGCTGCTCTCCTTCGCCGCCGTCCTGCTGGCCGCCGTGCTCGTGTCGGCGCTGGCCCACCGCACCATCCTCTCCACGGCGGCGCTGTTCCTGGTCGCCGGGTTCGTCCTCGGTGAGGACACCACCGGGGTACTGCACCTGCGGGCCGACTCGCCGATCGTGGCGCAACTGGCCGAACTCGCGCTGTTCGCGGTGCTGTTCACCGACGGGATGCGGGTCGGCTGGGCCGACCTGCGCTCGGCGTGGCGGCTGCCGGGTCGGGCGTTGGGCTGGGGCCTGCCGCTGACCCTGCTGGTCACCGCGGTTCTCGCCCACTTCGTGGCCGGGTTGGACTGGCCGGAGGCGCTGCTGGTCGGGGCGATCCTCGCTCCGACCGACCCGGTCTTCGCCGCCGCGCTGGTCGGCAACGACAAGGTTCCGGCCCGGCTGCGGCACCTGCTCAACGTCGAGTCCGGGGTCAACGACGGCCTGGCGCTGCCGTTCGTGGTGGTGCTGCTCGCCGTGGCCGCCGGCTCCGACGACCTGCACCTGGGGGACCTGGGCATCGAGTTGGCGGTCGGACTGCTGATCGGCGTGCTGGTGCCGCTGGTGGCGATCGCGTTGGAGCGGACCCGCTGGCTCGCCGCCTCGGCCGCGTACGCGCCGCTGAACGGGGTGGCCATCGGTCTGCTGGTGCTGGCGTTGGGCAAGGCCACCCACGGCAACCTGTTCCTGGCCGCGTTCGCCGCCGGGATCACCGTCGCGACGTTCGGGCCGCGGGAGCGCGCGGCGTTCGAGCACTTCGGGGAGAACGTCGCCGAGCTGCTGAAGCTGGCCGCGCTGCTGGTGTTCGGGGCGCTGATCTCGGTGGAGTTCCTCGGCGAGATCTCCTGGACGGGCTGGGTGTTCGCGGTGCTGGCGATCGTGGTCGCCCGGCCGGTCGCGTTGTGGATCTCGTTCCTGCGGTCCGGGCTGGGCCTGCGGGAGCAGGCTGCCGCGATGTGGTTCGGGCCGAAGGGGTTCGCCTCGGTGGTCTACGGGCTGCTGGTGCTTGAGTCCGGCATCGCCGCCGGGGACGAGGTGTTCCACCTGGTCGCGCTGACGATCGTGATCTCGATTCTCGCGCACTCCTCGACCGACGTGGTGGTCGCCCGGGCCTTCGACGAGACCCGGGAGGTCCCGGCCTGGCACGGGGTCCTGCGCCGGGCGCGGCGGTCGTGACGGCTTCCGGCCGGCGCGACGACTCCGCCGTCGCGGCCCCGCACCGCGGGGCCGGTGGCGGGCGACGGACCGGCCACGGACCGGCCCGCCGACCCGACCGGGGATCAGGCGAACGCGAAGTAGCGCAGCCAGAGGTAGGGCGCGGCGAGCCCGACGGTGACCAAGGTGACCACGAGCCCGTAGCGGGTGAACTGCCAGAAGGTGATCCGCTGCCCGGCGCGTTCGGCGAGGCCGAGCACGACGACGTTGGCCGACGCGCCGACGGCGGTGGCGTTGCCGCCGAGGTCCGCGCCGAGAGCGAGGGCCCACCAGAGCACCCGGGACTGTCCGGTGTCACCCTGGGCGTTGACCAGCTCGGCGACCACCGGGCTCATGGTGGCGACGTAGGGGATGTTGTCCACGATCGCCGACAGCACGGCCGAGCCCCAGAGCAGCACCATGGTGGCGGGGAGCAGCCGGTCCGCCGTGGCGTCGATGGCGGCGCGCGAGATCTGCTCCACCACACCGGTGTTGACCAGGGCGCCCACCATGACGAACAGGCCGGCGAAAAAGACCAGGGTGGGCCACTCGACGTCCCGGCTGATCTCCCCGGCGTCGAGGCGGGAGAGCGCGAGCAGCAGCAGTCCGCCGAGCAGCGCGACCACGGCCGGTTCCAGGTGCAGGGTGGTGTGCAGGACGAAGGCGGCGGTCACCGCGCCGAGCACGGCCAGCCCCAGCACGAGTAGCCGCCGGTCGCGGATGGCGTCGGCCTCGCGCAGCGCGGCGATCTCCGCGGCGCGCTCGGGGTCGTAGCGGAACGCCGACCGGAACAGCACACGGCACAGGCCGAGGAAGACCAGCAGCAGCAGCGCGATGAAGGGGGCCAGGTGGATGAGGAAGTCGTTGTAGCTCAGGCCGCCCCGGCTGGCGATGATGATGTTCGGTGGGTCGCCGACGAGGGTGGCGGTGCCGCCGATGTTGGAGGCCATCGCCTCGGCGATCAGGAACGGCACCGCCGGCACGCCGAGGCGTTCGCAGACCAGGAACGTCACCGGGGCGACCAGCAGCACGGTGGTGACGTTGTCCAGCGCCGCCGAGGCCACGGCGGTGATCAGGACCAATAGCACCATCACCCGGAACGGCCGGCCCCGGGCGCGCTTGGACGCCCACACCGCGACGTACTCGAACGCGCCGGTGCGCTTGAGCACCGCGACGATGAGCATCATCCCGACCAGCAGGAAGATGACGTTCCAGTCGATGCCGGCGTCTTCGGAGAAGAACGCGTGCTCGGTGTCGGTGGCGCCGATCAGGAACATCACCGCCGCTCCACTGAGGGCGGCGGCGATCCGGTGGATCTTCTCGGTGGCGATCAGGACGTAGGCGACGGCGAAGACGGCAACCGCCGCCCAGGCAAGCCCGCTCACGGTGTGCCCAGCATCCGGTCGAGCAGCGCGTCGAGGGTGATCCCGCCGACCATCCGCTCCCCGCGGGCGGCGACGGCGACGAGCGGGCTGCGCTTCTGCGCCATCACCGCGGCGATCTCCAGGACGGTCGCCCGTGGATCGACCACCGGTGGCTCCGCCTGCTCGTGGGGGAGCAGGTCGGCCACCGTCCGGCCTTCGACTCCCCGCAGGAACATGTCCGCCGACGGTTCGTCGATCATCCGGGCCAGGGTCGGATCCTCCCGGCAGTAGCTCGGGATGACCAGGCGGAGCACCTGGGTGCCCGGCAGCACCGTGACGGGGCAACCGGCGCCGTCGACCACGACCAGCCCGGGCAGGTTGTGGCTGGCCAGGATCCGGGCCGCCTCCAGCGCCGGCGTGTCGACGGTGATGGTGGGAAAAGGCACCGCGAGGTCTCGGGCTCGCACGGACGACTCCTGCGGGTCTGGTGGGGACGTGGCTCATCACACGCCGACCAGACTTCCCGGCACACCGGTGATCACTCTAGCTGTCCGGCGGCACGGGACCGGCAGGACGAGCCGGGTTTTCCGCCCGTGGCTACGCCGGCCCGGCCGGGTACGCCCGGGTCTCGCTGGCCTTGACCGCCGCCCACACCCGCTGCCCGGGGCTCTAGCCCGGGAGCATCGATCGATGTACAGCTACGTACGTCTGAGCATCGATCGATGTACAGCTACGTACGTCTGAGCATCGATCGATGTACAGCTACGTACGTCTGAGCATCGATCGATGTACAGCTACGT
>NZ_JAEVHN010000097.1:0-14865 GCF_016803375.1 Micromonospora sp. 4G55 | reverse complement strand
GTCGGCTCAACCAGCGCCGCCTCGGTGCCGGCCTCGGCCGCCGAGCCGCCGCCGGCCGGTCCCTTCGACGGGCCGTCCCCGGCCATCGCGTCGGTCGCCCCGGTCGGGGCACGGCGGCTGGCCGTCGGGCGGGGTCTGGTCGGCGGGTACGCGCTCGGCAGGCTGTGCGGGGTCCACCCGTCCATTCTCGCAGCCGCGCGGGTGACCGATCCCGCCCACCACCGCCCCGCCCCGGCCCCGGACCTGTCATCGTGTGAGGATCAGCGACAAAGCCGGCAGCGGCGACCGCAGCACCCTGCCGGTCCACCCCGCAACGTCGCGAGGAGGAAGCCGTCATGACGACGAACACCAGGACGCGGATCCCCCAGGATCTCGACCGCAACCTTGCCCTCGACCTGGTCCGGGTCACCGAGGCAGCGGCGATGGCCGCCGGCCGGTGGGTCGGCCGGGGCGACAAGGAGGGCGGCGACGGGGCAGCCGTCGACGCGATGCGCAAGCTGATCAACTCGATCCCGATGCGCGGGGTGGTGGTGATCGGCGAGGGCGAGAAGGACAACGCGCCGATGCTCTTCAACGGCGAAGAGGTGGGTGACGGCACCGGTCCCGAGGTGGACGTCGCGGTGGACCCGGTCGACGGCACCACGCTGATGAGCAAGGGCATGCCGAACGCGCTGGCCGTGCTCGCGGTCTCCGAGCGCGGCGCGATGTTCGACCCGAGCGCGGTCTTCTACATGGAGAAGCTCGCCGTCGGTCCGATGTACGCCGACGTGGTGGACATCAACGCCGGGGTGGCCGACAACCTGCGCCGGATCGCCAAGGTCAAGGGCACCGACGTCTCCGAGGTGACGGTCTGCGTGCTGGACCGCTCCCGCCACGACGACCTGGTCAAGCAGATCCGGCGTACCGGAGCGGGCATCCGGTTCATCTCCGACGGCGACATCGCGGGCTCGATCGCGGCCGCCCGGGGCGAGTCCGACGTCGACGTGCTGATGGGCATCGGCGGCACCCCGGAGGGGATCATCTCGGCCTGCGCGCTCAAGTGCATGGGCGGGGCGATGCAGGCCAAGCTCTGGCCGCGCGACGCCGAGGAGCGGGAGAAGGCGCTGGCCGCCGGGCACGACCTGGACCGGGTGCTCAGCACCGACGACCTGGTCACCGGCGACAACTGCTTCTTCGTGGCCACCGGCGTCACCTCCGGTGACCTGCTGCGCGGCGTGCGCTACCGGGCGGGCGGGGCGTACACCCAGTCGATCGTGATGCGCTCGAAGAGCGGCACGATCCGGGTGATCGACTCGTACCACCGGCTGGAGAAGCTGGCCCTCTACTCGGCGGTCGACTTCGACGGCCGGCCGCTGGCCGAGCAGGAGTGAGCGCGACCGGGACGGCGGTCCGTCCGACCGTCCCGGCGTCCCGGCGGATCGTCGCGACCGGGTTGGCGACCGCCTCGGGCCTCGCCGTGGCCGTGCAGTCCCGGATCAACGGCGAACTGGGCGTACGCCTGGCCGACGGGATCGCCGCCGCGGTGGTCTCGTTCGGGCTGGGCCTGCTGGTGCTGCTGGTGCTGGTCCCCGCCACCCCGGATGGGCGGCGGGGACTGCGCGACCTGCGCGCGGCGCTGCGGGACGGTTCGCTGCGCCCGTGGCAGTGCCTGGGCGGGTTGTGCGGGGCGTTCCTGGTCGCCACCCAGGGGCTCACCATCGGCACGCTCGGGGTGGCCGTCTTCACGGTGGCGGTGGTCGGCGGCCAGTCCGCGAGCAGTCTGGCGGTGGACCGGGCCGGGGTGGGCCGACCGGCCGGCAGCCGGTGACGCCGAGCCGGCTGGCCGGTGCGGCGCTGACCGTGCTCGCCGTCCTGCTGGCGGTGGGCGACCGGCTGGGCGACCCGGGAGCCCTGGCGCTGGCCCTGCTGCCGCTGCTGGCCGGGATCGGCATCGCCTGGCAGCAGGCGGTCAACGGTCGGGTCCGGGTCGCCTCGGGCAGCGCGTTGGCGGCCACGTTGGTCAACTTCACCGTCGGCACGGCCGCCCTGCTGGTCACCTTCGCCGTCGACGGCGCGGTCCGGGGCTGGCCGACCGGCGCCCTGCCCGCCGAGCCGTGGCTCTACCTGGGTGGGCCGATCGGCATCGTGTTCATCGCGATCGCGGCGGCGATCGTTCGCTTCACCGGGGTGCTGCTGCTCGGGCTGGCCACCATCGCGGGGCAGATCGTCGGGGCCGTACTGCTGGACCTGGTCCTGCCGACCGCGGCCTCGCACCCGGGGCCGACGACGCTGGCGGGCGCCGTGCTGACCCTGGGTGGCGGGTGCTGGTCGCCGGCGCTCGGGCCCGGCGCCGCGCCGCTGAGCCCGGGGCCGGGGCTCAGCGGCGAGTGCCGGCGGGTCAGCGGCGCAGGGCCGCGACCGTCTCCTTCAGCGCGCGGTCCAGCGGCGTCGCCTCGACGCCGAGGGTGGCGGTGGCGGCGGAGGAGTCCATCAGGAACGGCCGGTCGAACTGGTAGGCGGTCTCGCGCAGCTCCCGCGCGAACGGGTTGGCCAGGCCGCCGAGCCAGAGCACCGGGTAGGGCATCCGGGTCAGCTTCGGCGCGGGCGCGCCGACCAGCGCCGCCGCGCGGGTGGCCAGCTCCCGCATGCCGGCGGCGGGCGCGCTGGGCACGTGCCAGGCCCGACCCCAGGCCCGCGCGTCGGCGGCGGCGGCGACGAGGGTACGGGCGACGTCCGGGATGTACGTCCAGGTGTGCGGGGCGTCCCAGTCGACCGGGAGGAAGACCCGCCGCCCGTCGAGCACCCGGGGCAGCACCAGCATTGCCAGGGACGTGCCGTCCGCGCCGACATAGTCGGAGCCGCGTACCTCGGTGACCCGCGCCCGCCCGGCCCGGTGCGCGGCGAGCGCGTCGGTCCACATCCGGTTGCGCACCCGACCCTTGGTGCCGGTGGCCGCGAGCGGGGTCTGCTCGGTCATCGGGCCGTCGACCGGCCCGTACCCGTAGAGGTTGCCGACCGTGGCGAGCACGGCGCCGGTCCGCTCGGCGGCGGTGAGCAGCGCGCCGGCCAGCGGCGGCCAGTCGGTCGGCCACCGGTGGTACGCCGGGTTCGCGCAGTTGTACAGCGCGTCCGCGCCCTCGGTCAGCGCGGTGAGCCGGTCGGCGTCGGCGGCGTCGGCGGCGACCCGCTCGACGGCGGGGTGCTCCGGCCCGCTGCCCCGGCGGGTCACCACCCGGACGCGCTCCCCCCGCTCGGCGAGGAGACGGGCGGTGGCGGTGCCGACCGGACCGGAGCCGACGATCACGTGCAGCGACATGGGAACGCCTTTCGAAGCGGGGATACGAACCGAGAGCACCGCTCTCACTTGCCGACACCAGCATGACCGCCCGCCCACCGCCTCGTCAAGAGCAGTGCTCTCTTTTTTGATTGCCGCTCCGATCCGTGGCAGAGTGGGCCCATGCCCGCTTCCTCGATCCGCGCCCGGGTCCGCGCCGAGATGCTCGACGAGATCAAGGCGGTGGCCCGCCGCCACCTGGCCACCGACGGCGCCAACCTCTCGCTGCGGGCGGTCGCCCGGGACATGGGGATGGTCTCCTCCGCCATCTACCGCTACTTCCCGAGCCGCGACGACCTGCTCACCGCGCTGATCCTGGAGGCGTACGACGCGCTCGGCGACGCGGTGGAGTCGGCCGACGCCGGCGCCGACCGGCGGGACCTGCGTGGCCGCTGGCACGCGGTGTGCCGTGCCGCCCGGGACTGGGCGCTCGCCCATCCCGCCGAGTACGCCCTGCTCTACGGCAGCCCGGTGCCCGGGTACGCCGCCCCCGACGACACCGTCCTGCCGGCCCAGCGCCCGCCGGTGACCCTGGTCGGCATCCTGCGCGACGGGCTGATCGACGGACGGCTGGCCGCCCCCGACGACGAGCTGCCCGAACCGGTCCGCGCCGACCTGGCCGAGATCGCCGCCGGGCTCTTCCCCGACCTGCCGGAGTCGCTGCTGGCCCGGGGCATGGCCGGCTGGACGCAGCTGTTCGGCCTGATCAGCTTCGAGCTGTTCGGCCGGCTCAACCGGGCGGTGCCGCACCGGGACGCGTACTTCGACCACCAGACCGGGCTGATGGCCGACCTCATCGGCCTGCCCCGGGAGGGTTGACGGTCAGCCTTGCGGGCCGACCGGGGGCACGGCGGGCCACGGGGGGTCCGCCGGTCTTTCCGCCTGCCGCCCCACCAGTCGGCCGGCGTACCGGGCGAGCAGCAGACCGGGCACGGCCGCCGCCAGCACCGCCAGCATGCCGGACCGGTCGGCGTCGGATTCGCCGGTCAGCCACGCGTACAGCGCCGCACCGACCAGCACGGTGGTCACCAGCAGGGCGGCGAGCACCTCGATCGTCCAGCGGACCGGCACCTTCAACGACCACAACGTGGCGAGCGCGGCGACCGCCCCGATCCCGGCCACCGCCACCGCCAGGAGACTGGACAGCGGGAACCCGGTCCCCGCGTCGGCCATGGTCGACGCGGCGGTGAGGTCGGGCAGCAGCGCCACCCCGGCCAGGAACGCCGGGCCGGAGAGTGCCAGCGGCCACCAGAGCCCCAGGCCCGCCCGCCGGCCGCCACTGGCTCCCGCGACGATGAGCACGATGCCGGCCAGGGTCGGCACCACGACGACCGCTCGCATCAGCTCGATGCCGGAGTTCGGGTCCTTCCCCAGCGGACGGGCGGCCGTCCCGTCGGGCCAGCCGGTCCGCTCCCACCGACCGTCGGTGTGCCGGAGGAGGAAGCCGTCTCCCGCGTTGGCCACCAGGACCCGGTGCCCGCCGGTCGGCGCGTCCCACACCGCCAGGTCCCGCCCTTCGAAGCGGGGACGCGGCACGTTCCGTCTCCGTTCCCACCTGTCCAGCAGGTCACGGTCCCGGTCGCTGACCTCCCAGTCGGTGCGCCAGGTGCGACCCGCGTCGTCGCTGGCCTGCACCGCGAGCCGCCCGGCCACCAGCCGGTAGCAACGGTTCGGGACGGCCGGCACGCAGGCGGAACGGGCCGGCTCACCGGGCGCCGCCGTGATCCGCCGGGTCTGTTCCTCCTCGACCGCCGCCACCGTCCAGCCGGTGACGCCGTCGGGGCTGCGCCACCAGCGCAGCACGCGGTCCTCGATGCCACGGTCCTCTCCGGCGTGGACCACTCCCCGGTCGGTCACCACGACCCGGGCCGCCTCCCGCTCCGGCGTCCCGTCGGGCGCGCTCGTCGCGGCCACCGCCAGCACCGCCGCCGGCAGCAGGACCACCAGCCGGACCAGGCGGGCGGCGTGGCGCCCCACCGGCCTCCGGCGCGCCCGCGTCCAGCTCCACCAGGCCAGCGTCAACGCCGGCAGGGCGAGCAGGTCGGTGACGTCGGCCCGGACCACGGACGGGCCGGCGAGCGCGCTCCACGCACCCGATGCCAGCTGCGCCGCGTACCCGCTGATCTTGACGATGGTGAAGCCCGCGCCGACGGTGACCAGCCCGACCACGACGGTGGCCCGGACGGGCAGCCGGGGTGCGGCCAGGGCGAGCAGCACCGCGACCAGCGGCGGGGCGAGCAGCAGGCCCGCGACATCGCTGACCTTGCCGGTGACCGGACCGGGGAACGCGGCCTTGAGCACGTGGTCGTTGACCACCAGGGCAGCCAGGCCGAGCAGGGTGACCGGATGCGCGAGCCAGGCCAGCGCGGCGGGCGCGCCGTCGTGGGCGGAACCGCTGTCGCTCATCGGCCCACCGTGGCAGCGCCGGATCTCGAACCGGCCACGCTCCGGTGTGGATCGATGATCAGCCGGCGTCGGAGGAGTGGCCGGGGAAGAGGTGGGCGCTCGGGTCGATGGCGACGGCGGCGTTGTTGACCGCGGTGGCCGCCTCGCCGAAGCCGGTGGCGATCAGCCGCACCTTGCCCGGGTATTCGGTGATGTCCCCGGCCGCGAAGACGCGCGGCAGGTTGGTCGCCATCGCGCTGTCCACCACGATGTGCCGGCGGTCCAGCCGCAGCCCCCACTCGGCCAGCGGTCCCAGGTCGGCGGTGAAGCCCAGTGCCGCCACCACCGTGTCGACCGGCAGCGTCTCCGCGTCACCGCCGCGCACGGTGATCTCGGCCGCGGTCACCGTCGCGTCCCCGTGCAGCCCGGTCAGCTCGGCGTTGACGATCACCCGCACTGGCAGGGCCAGCACCCGGGACACGGTCGACGCGTGCGCCCGGAACTTCTCCCGCCGGTGCACCAGCGTCACCGAGCGGGCCAGCGGTTGCAGGGTCAACGCCCAGTCGAAGGCCGAGTCCCCGCCGCCGACGATCAGCACGTCCCGGTCGGCCAGCGCCGTGGGCTCGGGTACGAAGTAGACGATCCCGCCGCCCACGAAGCTCTCCGCCACCGGCAGCGGGCGCGGGGTGAAACTGCCCAGTCCACCGGTGATCACCACCGCGCCGCACCGCAGCTGGTCACCGCCGGCGAGCCCGAGCACCGGCTGGCCGTCGACGTGGGCGAGCTTCTCCGCCCGGGTGCCGAGCAGGTATTCCGGGTGGAACGGCGCGGCCTGGGCGACCAGGTTCGCCACCAGGTCCCGTCCCTTGACGGCGGGGAAGCCGGCGACGTCCAGGATCAGTTTCTCCGGGTACATCGCGGTGATCTGCCCGCCCGGCTCGGGCAGCGCGTCGACGACCGCCACGGACAGCCCGCGGAACCCGGCGTAGTACGCGGCGAACAGGCCCGTCGGGCCGGCCCCGATCACCGCGACATCGACCTCGCGCATGGGCGTACCGTCGCTTTCCGCTGGCGGATCAACGCGTGCTGATGCCGACGGTAAGCCCGCCGCCCCGGCCGGGCAAGCATGTCCCGATCTCCGGCGGCGCGGCGGCGGGTCGCCCGGCTCAGGGCATGGTGAGGGTCGACTCCGAGTGGTACGGCCCGCCCGACTCGGGCCGGCGGCGCCGGAACAGGATCGCCGCGACCACCCCGCCGAGCAGCCCGAACAGGTGCCCCTGCCAGGAGATCCGCTCGTCGGTGGGGAGGATGCCGAGCAGCTGCCAGCCGTAGAGCAGCCCGACCAGCAGCACCACCGCCAGGTTCCACCAGCTGCGCTCCACCAGGCCCCGGGTGAGCAGGATGCCGAGGTAGCCGAAGATCACCCCGCTGGCGCCGACGACCACCGAGTTGGGCGCGCCGGTGAACCAGACGCCGAGCCCGCTGACCAGCACGATGATCAGGGTGGACCAGAGGAAGCGCCGGGTGCCGGCGGCGAGCACGAAGGTGCCGAGCAGGATCAGCGGGATGCTGTTGCTGTAGAGGTGCTCGAAGCCGTGGTGCAGGAACGGCGAGAAGAAGACCCCGTCCAGGCCCTGGATGCGGTGCGGGATGATTCCCGCCGCCACGTCGAGGCCGAAGTCGAGCCCCTGGTCGAGGGCCTCGATGAGGAAGAGGAACGGCACGACCGCGCACATGGCGACGAAGGCCCGGCCGAGGGCGGCGTAGAACGCGTCGGTGCCGAACCGGGCCGGGTCGCCGCCCGGAGGGTGCAGGGTCACCCTGACAGGGGTATCAGCATTCGTGGCCGACCGCCACCTGGGCGGCCCGCCGGCCGGAGCACGACGAGGGCGGGGCGGGTGGTCGCCACCCGCCCCGCCCTCGTTCGCCACGATCAGTACCAGCCGACGCTCTGGCTGTGCGCCCAGGCGCCGCACGGGTCGTCGTACCGGCCCTCGATGTAGCCCAGGCCCCACTTGATCTGGGTGGCCGGGTTGGTCCGCCAGTCGTCGGCGACCGTGCCCATCTTGCTGCCCGGCAGGGCCTGCGGGATGCCGTACGCCCCGGAGGAGGGGTTGCTGGCCTTGTGGTTCCAGCCGCTCTCCTTGGTCCAGAGCTTGTCCAGGCAGGGCATCTGGTCGATCTTGAAGCCGGCGTCGAGCAGCAGCGCGCAGCCGATCTCGCGGTTGCCGCTGTACTCGTTGCAGGACGCGGGGATCGGCCCGGTGAACGGCTGGGTCTTGGCCTCGGCCTCCTTGGCCGCCGCCTCCCGCGCCTTCTTCCGGGACGCCGCGGCGGCCTCGGCCTCGCGGGCCCGCTCGGCGGCCTCCTTGGCGGCCGCGGCGGCCCGCAGCTTCGCCTGGTACTCGGCGGCCCGCTGCTTGGCGGAGCCGCGCTGGTGGTCGGCCTGCCGCTCGCGCTGGTAGTCGTACTCGGCCTGGTCGACCTGGCGGCCGACCTGCGCGGTCAGGCCCTGTTGCTGGGTTTCCCGGTCTTCGCCCAGATAGAAGCCGCCGGCAACGCCCACGGAGAGCAGTGCGACAGCGGCCGTACGGGCGCCGAACCGGCTCCACAGCCGACTCACGAAGTGGTCCCTTCGTCGGGGGCAAGGACGCGGCGCGGGCCGGCCGTCTCCGGACGCGGTCGTGCCGCGAGCGCCCCGACCGGAGCCGGTCGCATCCGACGCACCGACCCTCGCCGGGGCTCGTCCGGGGGTGGGACGAACGATACTCAGCGATCTTGTCGGGGCGCGGGCGCTCGTTGGACACCATCGCGCACAGTGAGACTGATGGGAAACCAAGAGACCCATTTGTGACCTGCGCCACAAAATGAATGTGGACGAAAGTGGGCGCCACGGACGCCCGAGGCGACTACTGCGGGATGTCCTCCAGCAGATCAGTCACCATCGCGGCGATCGGCGACCGCTCCGAACGGCTCAGCGTGACGTGCGCGAAGAGCGGGTGCCCCTTCAGCGCCTCGATCACCGCCGTCACGCCGTCGTGCCGGCCCACCCGCAGGTTGTCCCGCTGGGCGACGTCGTGGGTGAGCACCACCCGGGACCCCTGACCGATCCGGGACAGCACGGTGAGCAGCACCCCTCGCTCCAGCGACTGCGCCTCGTCGACGATCACGAAGGCGTCGTGCAGGCTCCGGCCCCGGATGTGGGTCAGCGGCAGGACCTCCAGGATCCCCCGCGAGGTGACCTCCTCCAGCACGTTCTCGTGCACCACCGCGCCGAGGGTGTCGAAGACCGCCTGCGCCCAGGGCGACATCTTCTCCGACTCCGAGCCGGGCAGGTAGCCCAGCTCCTGGCCGCCGACGGCGTACAGCGGGCGGAAGACGATCACCTTCTTGTGCCGGCGGCGTTCCATCACCGCCTCCAGGCCGGCGCAGAGCGCCAACGCGGACTTGCCGGTGCCGGCCCGCCCGCCCATCGAGAGGATGCCGATCGACTCGTCCAGCAGCAGGTCCAGCGCGACGCGCTGCTCGGCCGAGCGACCGTGCAGGCCGAACGCCTCCCGGTCGCCCCGCACCAGCCGGACGGTCTTGTCGGGCAGCACCCGGCCCAGGGCCGAGCCGCGGGCGGAGTGCAACACCAGGCCGGTGTGGCAGGGCAGGCCCGCCGCGGCGTCCAGGTCGAGGGTCTCGCCGGCGTAGAGCCGGCCGATCTCCTCCTCGCCCAGCTCCAGCTCGGCCATGCCCGTCCAGGTGGGGTCGCTGGCCTGGCCGTGCCGGTACTCGTCAGCCCGCAGCCCGACCGAGGCGGCCTTGACCCGCAGCGGCATGTCCTTGCTGACCAGGGTCACCTCCCGGCCCTCGGCGGCCAGGTTCAACGCCACGGAGAGGATCCGGGCGTCGTTGGACTCGTTGCGGAAGCCTGGCGGCAGCACGCCGTCGTCCGAGTGGTTGAGCTCCACCCGCAGCGTGCCGCCGGCGTCGTTGGCGGGCACCGGGCGGTCCAGCCGCCCGTGCCGCACCCGCAGCTCGTCCAGCATGCGCAGGGACTGCCGGGCGAACCAGCCCAGCTCGGGGTGGTGGCGCTTGCCCTCCAGTTCGGAGATGACCACCAGGGGCAGGACCACCTCGTGCTCGGCGAAGCGGTGGAACGCCGCCGGGTCGGACAGGAGCACCGAGGTGTCCAGGACGAAGGCCTGGCCGGCTGGTCGGGGCTCCTCGGTGCCGGCCGGGGCGGCGGCCGTCGTACGGCGGCTCCGGGTGGCTCGGCGGGTCGTGGCAGTCGCGGCCGGGGTCTGGTCGGCACCGGCGGGCGTACGGCGAGTCGTCACAGGCCTGCTCCGACGGATGGGCACCCGCCACCCGTGTTCCGCCTCCTCCGGTGCCCGGGGACACGGGGTCGGATGCGGAACCCCGTGCGCGAGGTCGCAGTTCCGGGCGGACCGGCTGGCCCGGGAGAACCCCGTGCCATGCCTAGACGCTAGCGGCGCCGGGCCACCTCGGCTAGTGGTGGCGGTGGATCTCCCTCGACCGGGACGTGAACGCGGCGGCGGACCGGCCGGGATGCATGCCCCCTGCGCGCATCCCGGCCGGTGGGGCCACCGTCACCGGTCTGACGTGGCCCCGACGGTGCGTGCCCGCCGCGGACGACGCACCGCGTCGGTGCCGGCGTGGGTCGTCAGCCCTGCCGCCGGACGAGGGTCCCGGTCGGGTGCCGGCCGGTGACCGGCGGGACCGGGGCGGTGAACGAGGAGCCGGTGTACGTGGTGCCCTGGCGGGCGACCGCGGTGGTGGTGACCGTCGCGGTGGTCACCACGGGTGGCCCGCTCGTCGGCCCGGCCAGGGCCGAGGCGATCGCGGCCTGGGCGTCGCGGCGTCGCCGGTTCCACGCCCCCCGGTCGCCGTCGAAGTAACCCTGCCGGTAGCCGAAGCGATAGCCGATCCGGTAGCTGAGCTGGCCGTGCAGCCGGCCCGCCGCGTAACTGGTGGCACCGAGGACGAGGACGAGGAAGACCGCGAGAAACGGGCTCATCCGGCGGCTCCGCCGCGCCGCGCCGGCCCGGTCACCGGTCCTCCGGCTCGATCGTGGTGGGGTCGACGACCAGGAGCCGCTCCAGGTCGTCGGTGCTGACCTCCTCCACCAGCTCGACGCTGATCCGGCACCCGTCCAGGACGATCTCGGCGACCGAGGTGCGGCGGATCTCGCCGCCGGCGTCGTAGACCCGGACGCTCAGCTCCGGGCAACCGAGATGGGTACGCCAGGCGTTCCACTCGTCCCGGTCCCCCACGCTCAGGGACAGGTAGCGGCACCCTCGGGCGAGGTAGAGGCGCCAGGGCGCGCTCAGTCCCGCGGCCACCCCCTCCGCGATCAGGCCGAAGGCCTGGGAACGGGTCGCGAGCTCGGTCACCGCACCCCCCTCGCGCTCGGGGCGTGACGCATGTGAGCACTAATCGTCTCATGCACGTGACACACCGTAGATTGTCCCACGAGCGTGACAGTATCAGCTTTTCGTCCGGTTACCGCCGCACCTAAGTCCTTCTATTCTGCCCAGGTGACACCCCTCGGAAAGGCCCCTGGATCGTTAACACGCGCCCGGAGAGAGTCGTCCCGTTCGCGTGACACCCGTACGCACGGACTCCCCACCACGGCCGTCCGGCCGTACCGTCACGGGGTGACCGAGACCGCCCCCGCCCGGAAGATCGCCTTCGCCAGTTTCGTCCGCCGGGCGCTCGACGACGCCCGGGCGATGCGGGCCTGGACGGGCACCGAGGTCTCCCGCCGCACCGGCGTCTCCCGGCAGACCATCAACCGGTGGGTCCGCGGTGACTGGGCCAGCGACCCGGAGGTGGAGCGGGTGGTCGCCTTCTGCGAGGGGCTGGGGCTCAACCCCGCCGCCGCCTTCGCCGCGCTCGGCTGGGACCGGGCCGCCGCGCCCCGCGCCGCGGCGACGCCGCCCCCGATGGACCCGGACGTGGAGGCCCTGCTGCGCCGGCTGGTCGATCCCGCCGTCTCGGAAGCGGAGAAGTTCCACATTCGAGAAACCATTCGTTATCTCGCTTATCGCCCGACTCTGCCGGCCGACGTCCGAAAACGAGACGAACAGGCCGGCTAGTTCCTCAGATGGCGAAAGAACGCCTGGTCAGACCTCTTCGTTTCGCTACGGGCCAGGAACGGGCGCGCTAGCGTCCCTATTCGTACTGCTTGGGCTCGTCGTCGGCGGGGGGACGGGACAAGGCCGAACCCAGCCCTGCGGGACAGAAGGAGGGGTCTGTCCATGACCCTGAAATGGTGGGCAGTCGTGGTCGCGGCGGTGTCGGTGACATCGTTCGTGACCGCAAACGTCGCGATAGTCGCGGTCGAGGGCGAGCAGATGCCACTGGTCGTCAACGTCTTCGCGCTCACCACGGCCGGCACCGCGGTGGTGCTGGCCGTGGTCGCCGAGCTGCACGAGCGGCTCAACGACCGGGTCAGCGCACTGACCGAGTTCCTGGTCGCCCGGCTCAACGAGATCGAGTCGCAGGCCGGCGACCGGAACACCGGATTCGTCGAGGGTTACCTGCTCAGCCACGGCCAGGAGGCCGACGTGGTGCCGTTCGGGCGCCCACGCCGGGGAGCCGCCGAACGCTGACCGACCACCCGGAAATCGCCCACCGCCGGAGGCGAGAAGGCGTCATCTCGCGGCCACGAATGAGCCGCCGCCGCCGGGGTACGCTGTCGCGCGTGCCGCCGTTGAATCTGGGCAACCAGCAGCCGAAGACTCCGTTGGACGCCGAGCACGCCTGGCGGGCCACCGCCGCGCGGGCGGCCCACACGGTGCTCTTCTTCGACTTCGACGGCACCTTGGCGCCGGTCGACGACGACCCCACCGCCGTGCAGCCCGCGCCCAAGGTGCTCGCCGCACTGGAGGCGCTCGCCCCGGTGGTGCAGCGGGTGGCGATCGTCTCCGCCCGCCCGGTCGACTTCCTCCGCGACCACCTCGGTGGCCTCGCCGGCGTCGACCTCTACGGCCTGTACGGGCTGGAGCACAGCCACTCCGGGGGCGAGACGGTGACCGAGCCGGCCGCCCTGCCCTGGGTGCCGACCATGGCCGAGCTGGCCGACCTGGCCCGGGCCGAACTGCCGGCCGGCACGCTGGTGGAGTTCAAGCGGTTGAGCGTCGCCCTGCACTGGCGTACCGCGCCGGGGCTGGGGCCGCAGGTCGAGCAGTGGGGGCGCGCGCAGGCCGAGCGGCTGGGGCTGAAGGTGCAGGCCGGCCGGATGGTGCTGGAGCTCAAGCCCCCGGTCGACCGGGACAAGGGCCTGGTCATCGGCGAGATCGTGCGCGACGCCGGTGGCGCCTGGTACTTCGGCGACGACGTCTCCGACATCAAGGCCTTCGCCGCGCTGCGGGCCCGCGCCGCCGCCGACCCGGACTTCTTCGGCGTCTGCGTGGCCGTGGCCAACCCGGAGACCGGTCACGAGGTGGCCGACGCCGCCGACCTCACCCTCGACTCCCCGGCCGCCCTCGGCGACTTCCTCACCAGGGCGCTGCCCCACCTGACCTGACCGACCGCCGCCGCGAGCGCGGGGGCGAGCCGTCAGGCGCCGAAGCGGCGCTGGCGGTTGGCGTAGGAGCGCAGGGCGCGGAGGAAGTCGACGCGACGGAAGTCGGGCCAGTTGAGTTCGCAGAAGTAGAACTCCGAGTGCGCCGACTGCCAGAGCATGAAGCCGGAGAGGCGCTGCTCCCCGCTGGTCCGGATGATCAGATCCGGGTCCGGCAGGCCCTTGGTGTAGAGGTGCTCGGAGATGTGGTCGACGTCCAGCGCGCCGGCCAGCTCCTCGATGGTGCCGCCGGTGGCGGCGTGCTCCAGCAGCAGGGAGCGCACCGCGTCGGCGATCTCGCGCCGGCCGCCGTACCCGACGGCGATGTTGACCTGGGCGCCGCCGGCGCGGTCCCGGGTGCGCTCCTCGGCGGCCTTGAGGGCCTGCGCGTGGTGCGAAGGCAGCACGTCGAGCGCGCCGACCATCCGCAGCCGCCAGGGGTTGCCCTCCTCGGCCAGCTCGGTGGTCAGGTCCTCGATGATCTGGAGCAGCGGATCCAGCTCCTCCGCCGGCCGGGAGAGGTTGTCGGTGGAGAGCAGCCAGAGCGTGACGTGGCCCACACCGGCGGCGTCGCACCAGCGCAGCAGCTCCTTGATCCGCTCGGCGCCCATCCGGTGCCCGTCGTTGGGGTCGACGAAGCCCATCTCCCGCGCCCACCTGCGGTTGCCGTCACACATGACGCCGACGTGCCGGGGCACCGGCTTGCCCGCGAGCGACGCCGTCAGCCGGCGCTCGTAAACGGAGTAGAGGAGGTTCCGCAGAGTCATCACCTTGCAGGGTAGCGACCCGCCCGGCCGATGGTGACCTCGGAGGTTAACTACGCGCCGAGAGACCGATGCCGATCATGGCGAGAGTACGCGCGTCCAGCCGGCCGTCACCGAGCCCCAACTCGACGACGCTGCGGTAGACCCGGTCGTCGCGGCGGGCCGCCCGGACGGCGGCGTCGACCACCCGCCGGTGCCGGGCCAGCCAGGCGGCGACCGAGCTGTGCCGCAGGTGGGTACCGAGCCGCCGGCGCAGCGCCTGGGCGTACCGGTCGGCCGCCCGGTCCGGTGCCGCCGCGGCAGCCGCACCGGCCAGCGCCCCGGAGAGCAGCGCGTAGAAGATCCCCTCGCCGGTGAACGGGTTGATCAGGGAGAGCGCGTCACCGGCCAGCACCACCCGACCCCGGCCGGCGACGGCCGGTGCGTCGACAGCGGCAGGTGGTGGGCGCGCAGCCCGGTGACCGTGGCCGGATCGGTCGCCGGCAGCAACGCGGCGAGCCGGTCCAGCAGGTGCGCGCGGCTCAGCGGCCCGCCCCGCAGCACCTCCCCGTACCCGACGTTCGCGCGACCGTCGCCGATCGGGAAGGACCAGGCGTACGCCGGCCAGCGCGGCCCCGAGGTGACGATGAACTGTTCGGGCGGGCCGGGCAGCGCCGGGGCGTACCCCCGGATGGCGAGCGCGAGGTGGCGGTCCGGGTTCGGCGGGTGGCCGAGCGCGCGGCGGACGATCGACCCGGGCCCCGTCCGCGCCGACCACCGCCCGCGCGGCCAGTTCCCCGTCCAGCACCACCCGGTCGTCGCGCGGCTCGACCCGGCGGACCGTGTGC
>NZ_JAEVHN010000096.1:0-14871 GCF_016803375.1 Micromonospora sp. 4G55 | reverse complement strand
CACCGGCGGCGGCCAGCGCCGCGCCGGCCTGCAACTGCTGGAGGCCGTCGACGAGGTGTCCATCCTCGCCGCCCCCGGCTTCCACGACCCGGTCTCGCACGAGGCCCTGCTGAGCATGGCCGAGCGGCTGCGCACCATGGTGGCGATCTGCGACCCGCCACCGGGCATCGACGACATCTCGGCGCTGACCCGGGTCGCCACCCCCAGCTCCGCCCGGGCCCCCCGCGCCGCCGACGGCAAACCCGCCGAGGGTACGGCGAAGCCGGCCGACGACGGCGGCGGCACCGTCGCGTACCGGCCCCGGCAGTCGGACTTCGGCACCTGCTACTTCCCCTGGCTGCGGGTGCGCGACCCGCTCAGCGGCGAGCTGGTGCTCACCCCGCCGAGCGGGCACATGGCCGGCATCTGGGCCCGCACCGACGGGCTGCGCGGGGTGCACAAGGCCCCGGCCAACGAGCCGGTACGCGGCGCCGTCGACCTGGAGTACCTGGTCACCCGCCCGGAGCACGACGTGCTCAACCCCAAGGGCGTCAACGTGATCCGCTACTTCGCCGGCGAGGGCATCCGGGTGTGGGGCGCCCGTACGCTCGCCGCCGAGGCCAGCGAGTGGCGCTATCTCAACGTGCGGCGGCTCTCCATCTCCATCGAGCAGGCCATCGCCAACGGCACCCGGTGGATGGTCTTCGAGCCGAACGACTTCTCGCTGTGGCGCTCCATCCGGCGCGACATCGGCGCCTTCCTCACCCGGGTCTGGCGCGACGGCGCCCTGCTCGGGCGCACGCCCGAGGAGGCGTTCTTCGTCAAGTGCGACGAGGAGACCAACCCGGCCGACGTACGCGACGCGGGCATGGTGGTCGCGCACATCGGCATCGCGGTGGTCAAGCCCGCGGAGTTCGTGGTGTTCAAGCTCAGCCAGTGGGCCGGTGGCACCGAGACCGAGACGATCGGAGGCTGAGATGACGACTCCCGCCACGCCGCAACCGGGCGCGCCGGTCGACCCGTACCGGGCCTACAACTTCAAGCTGCTCATCAACGGCATCACCAACGGGCACTTCACGGAGGTCAGCGGCCTGGAGGTGACGATCGCCCGGCGGGCGTACCGGGAGGCGGGCAACGACCGGATCCGGGCCGTACCGTGCCAGGTCGACTACGCCCCGGTGACCCTGCACTTCGGGCTCACCTCCTCCCGCGAGCTGTGGGACTGGGTGCAGGCCGCGGCCCGGGGGACGGTGAACCGCCGCAACGTCTCGGTGGTGCTGCTCGACGCCGCCGAGGCATCCGCCCGGTGCGCCGCCGAGGGGGTGCTCGGCGCGACGTACACCCCGCACTGCGCGGTGGTGCACCCGGCGAAGCTGGTCCGTGGGCTGGCCCGGGCGGTGGAACGGCGCGGCGTCACGATCCACGAGCGCACCCAGGTCACCGTCATCCGGGCCGGCGCGGCGGTGACCGCGCACGGCACGGTCCGGGCGCCGGTGGTGGTGCGGGCCACCGAGGGGTACACGCCGGGGCTGCCCGGGCAGCGGCGCGCCATCGCCCCGGTCTACTCGCTGATGGTGGCCACCGAGCCGCTGCCCGCGCAGACCTGGGACCGGATCGGGCTGGCCGAGCGGGAGACGTTCTCCGACCACCGGCACGTCATCATCTACGGCCAGCGCACCGCCGACGGCCGGTTGGCCTTCGGCGGGCGGGGCGCGCCTTACCACTTCGGCTCCCGGGTCTCCCCCGCGTACGACCGGGAGCCGGCGGTCTTCCGCGCGCTGCGCCGGGTGCTGGGCGAACTCTTCCCCGTGCTCGGCCCCGAGGTGCCGGTCAGCCACACCTGGGGCGGCCCGCTGGGGGTGGCCCGGGACTGGTCCGCCTCCGTCGGGCTGGACCGGGCGACCGGTCTCGGCTGGGCGGGCGGTTACGTCGGCGACGGGGTGGGCACCAGCAACCTGGCCGGCCGTACCCTCGCCGACCTGATCCGCGGCGTGGACAGCGGCCTGACGACGCTCCCCTGGGTCAACCACCGCTCCCCGAAGTGGGAACCGGAGCCCCTGCGCTGGCTGGCGGTCAACGCCGGCCTGAAGGTGATGTTCTCCGCCGACGCGGCCGAGGCCCGCAAGGGTCGCCCCTCCCGCCGCGCCGCCGCCTTCTCCCGCCTCCTCGGCCACTGACCCTCCCGGCGCCCACCCCGCCCGACCCCGTTGATCATGGAGTTGTTGCCATCCGCCTCGGCGTGTCGTGGCAACAACTTCATGATCAACGGGCAGTTCGGGGTGCCGGGTGGCAACCGGGGTGGGGGGTCAGGGGGTCAGGAGGGGTATGGAGTTTCTTCTGCTCGGGGCGTTCGAGGCGCGGCGGGACGGGGAGCCGGTCGAGTTGGGCTGCCGGCGGCAGGAGCGGTGCATCCTCGCGGTGCTGCTGCTGGACGTCGGCCACCTGGTGAGCACGGACCGGCTCATCGAGCTGTTGTGGAACGGCGAGCCACCGGCCGCGGCCCGGGGCGCGGTGCACACCTACATCGGGCGGTTGCGGGCGTCGCTGGCCCCGTACCAGGTCCGGATCACCACCCGCGGCGACGGCTACCTGGTGGAGCCGGACGGGCACCGGGTGGACGCGGTGGAGTTCGTCCAACTGGTGGACCGGGCGGCCGCCACCACCGACCCGGCCGATCGGGTCCGGCTGCTGGACCGGGCGCTGGCGCTGCGGCGGGGCCCGCTGCTCGCCGGCACGGCCGACGACGTGCTGCGGGAACGGCTGGACGGGCCGCTGGAGGAGCGCCGGCTCACCGGCGTCGAGCTGCGCGCCGAGGCGCGGCTCGCGCTGGGCCAGCACGCCCGCGTGGTGACCGAGCTGACCCCGGTGGTCGGCCGGCACCCGACCCGGGAGGCACCTGGTCGCCACCCTGATGACCGCGCTGTACCGGGGCGACCGGCAGGCCGACGCGCTGCGGCTGTACCGGCGCACCCGCCGGACGCTGGTGGACGACCTGGGGGTCGAGCCGGGTGACCGACTGCGGGAGGTGCACCGGCGGATCCTGCGCGCCGACCACCGCCTGGAGCGGACCGGTCGACCGGTGTACGAGGTGCGGGTCCGCGGCGAGTCCCTGCCGTGGAGCGTCGGCGGCCATCCGGCGCTCGAGTTCTGCAACACCTTCGCCGGCTGGGGCCACCAGCCGCCGATGCCGGGCGCGGAGTGGCTGCGCGGCTACCGCACACTGGCGGTCTGGACCGGCCACGTGGGGCTGGCCGACGAGGTGACCGTGGGCCGCCTGCTCGACCTCGCCCGCCGGAATCCGGTCGGGGCGAACGCCGCCCTCGACGAGGCCCGCGCGCTGCGCGCCCGGCTGTACGCCTGCCTGACCGACCCCGAGGACCGGCGCGCCTTCGACGCCGTCGCCCGGTACGCCGAGGAGGCCGCGAAGACGCTGGTCTTCCGGCGCGACGCCGACGGGCGCGGCCGGTGGTGGCCGGACCTGACCGCCGGGCTGCGGCTGCCCGTGCACGCGGTCGCCTGGAGCGCCGCCGAGCTGTTGGCCGACCCGCGCCGGCTCACCGTGCGGGTGTGCCCGGACGAGCGGTGCGGGTGGTTGTTCCTCGACGAGAGCGGCCTGCGGCGGTGGTGCAGCCTCGCCACCTGCGGCCGGTCCGCCACGGACGCACCCTGCCAGGGCGCGTCGGCACCCGCTGGCAGGCTGGCCGGGTGGACGCAGACGAGGTGACCGGCCTGCTGACCGAGTTCGCCGCGCGCGGGCTGCGGGCCTGGGTGGCCGGCGGCTGGGCGGTCGACGCGGTGGTCGGCCGGCAGACCCGACCGCACGGCGATCTCGACCTCGCCGTCGACGCGGCCCAGCAGGCGGAGGTCCTCGCCCTGCTGGACCGGCTCGGCTTCGCCCTGACCGTCGACTGGCTGCCGGTCCGCGCCGAGCTGACCGCGCCGGACGGTCGGCGGGTCGACCTGCACCCGGTGGCGTTCCGGCCGGACGGCAGCGGGGTCCAGGAGGGGCTGGACGGCGCCAGCTTCGGCTACGCCGCGGACGGCTTCGCCGAGGGCACCATCGACGGGCGGCCGGTGGCCTGCCTGTCGGTGACCCAGCAGCTGCGCTTCCGGGAGGGCTACCCGCCGCGCGCCGTCGACCAGCACGACATCGCCCTGCTCCGGGCAGCGGTGGGCTGAGTCAGCCCACCGCGCCCTGGCGCTCGTCGCCGGTGTCGAAGAACCGGGCCAGGTACTCGCCGGGCGGCAGGTCGCTGTCCCGCATCAGCGAGTACACCTCCGCGCCGTGGCCCGGCTCGTCGAACAGGCGGAACGCCTGGGCGAGCCCGGAGTAGGTGAAGGAGATGCCGTCGGTGTACCCGGCGGCGTCCGCCTCGGCCAGCGCGATCGCCTCGTCGAAGCTGCCCGCCCGCCAGATCGTGATGCGCTCCTCGTAGACGGTGGGCTCGCCGGCGTCGTCATGGAACACGCAGCGGACCGCGTACCACTGCCCGTCGGCATTCTCGTCCACCGGGCCAGTCTGCCACCGTGCCGCGAGACTCCCGCGCCGCGAGTCAGAGGTACGCCCCGCCCTCCTCGGTGATGCGGGCGACCAGCAGACCGATCCGGGCGGGGCCGGGCAGCCAGGGGTCGACGCCGCCCACCTCGGCGCGCAGGTGCGCGCCCTCGACCCGCACACCGCCGTTCCAGGGTGCCGGCCAGCTGGTGAACCGCCGCACCTCCACCAGACCGTCGGCGGTCAGGCTCACCAGCGCCCCGGCGAGCGCCGACACGGCCTCCTCGACCGTCGGGGACCTCGCCCCGTTGCCGAACCAGGCATCGGCGATCTCGGGCAGGGGCGCGTCGCCGTCGGACTCGTGCAGTACGAAGTACTCCACCTGGGTCAGGCCGGTCCGCTCCCTCATTCGTCCATTTTCTCCTGTTCGCCACGGCACCGGCAATCGACCCCACCCGGGGCGGATCGCGAGCTGCGACGCCCGGCCGGGTGAGCCGAGGATCGTGCCGACGGCACCGTCGAAACCACTACCGGACCGCCTCAAGCGGCTCTGACCTGGGACCGAGGCAGCGAGCTGGGCATGCACCACCTGTTAACAAAGGCGACCGCCAAGCCCGTCCACTTCTGCACGCCCGCGAGCGTTGGCGGCGCGGCAGGAACGGGAACACCAACGGCCTAATTCGTTGCTCGCATGTTGGAGGCGGCCGTCCGGCACGCACTCGGCGCGGCGGGTGCGGGTCCGGCCCGTAGCAGCGGGTGAGGGGAATAACTGGCTTGCACAGGCGCCGGGCTGAGAGTTTGACTGCTCGCCATGCCTTTCCCCTCACCGATCTTCGTTGCGGGTACGGGTCGTTCGGGAACGTCACGGATCGCCGACATCATCGGCGAACACCCGCTGATCCATCGGATTCCCATGGAGACCAAGTTTCTCGTCGACCCGGGCGGCCTGCGGGACCTGGCCGACGCGCTCACCGATCGATACGACCCCACCGTCGGTGAGGACGCCCTGCACCGGCTGAGCGACTTCCTCACCGTACGAGTGCCCGGCCGGCGCGACGATCGCGGCAAAACCGTTCCCGAGCTGGTCGGCGAGCGGCGCTACCGGGACGCGGTGCAACAGCTCTGGCCGCAGTTGATCGCGTGCACATACGACGAGCCTGCGCCCGCGGAAGGCTTCGGGAACGCTGACCGGCCTGCCGGGCCGTTCGAGCCGCTGAGCCGCCGGCGGGTACTTCCCAGGTATTTCAGCGACCGGGGCGAACTGCTCGGAATCTTGCGGGGCCTGATCGACACCATGTTCGGCGGAGCAGCCGCCGACGCGGGCAAGCCGACCTGGTGCGAGAAGACACCGTTCAACCTGCTGTGCATGGAGTTCCTCTGGGAACTGGTCCCCGAAGCGACCATCGTGCACATCAAGCGTCACCCGGTCTCAGTGCTCGCATCCCACCTGGCCCAGCCATGGGCACCGCCCACCGTCGACGGCGCGCTCGCCTACCTCAAGCCGGTCTACCACCGATGGCTCACCTGGAAGAACACGATCGACCTGACGGGCAGGCGCTACATCGAGGTGAAAGCAGAAGATCTCGCAGCCGACTGGCCCGGGCAGCGCCGCGCCCTGTTCGAACGGCTCGACGTCGACGACTTCGCCACCCCTTCAACGTTTCAGTCGCACAAGCTGACGAACCGCAACGACCAATTCGACGACGAAACCCGCGAGTTCATCCAAGAAGCACTCGGCAAGGTCATCCCGGCCATGGGATACGAGTGACGGCTCTGGCTCCACCTTGACGACGCCGTGACGCGCCCCTCGAACGCCCGGTAAACGCTGCTTCAGCCGAACCGACCCGCGAACCACCATGCGCTACGACCGGGCCCGCAAGAACCTCGACCGGCACCCCAACGACATCCTCGCCGCCTACCTGGCCTCCGGCACATAGCCAACCGTTCGCGGCTCCGCCGATGAGCGGGCACGTTGTTCTGCCTGCCAGCCGAGGAAACCCGTTGCGAGTGGCCGGCATCGGATGTCTGGTTGATCGGCCACCGATCACGGGAGGGAACATGACGCGTATGTCGCTGCCCACCCCCACGCTGCACACCGCTCGGCTGCGACTGCGTCCCTTCAACGACGCGGACGCGAACGACCTCTTCGCGCTGCACAGCAGCGCCTACGTGCTGCGCTACTGGGACGCGCCGCCGTGGAGCGAACGCGTGCGCGCCGAGCGGTTCATCACGGCTTGCCGGCAGATGGCAGAGGAAGGCACCGGGACGCGGCTGGCCGTGGACCGTCTTTCCGACGGGGCGTTCATCGGCTGGTGCAGTCTGACCCGGTGGAATCCGGACTACCGCAGTGCATCGCTGGGCTACTGCCTCGACGATGCAGCATGGGGCCACGGCTACGCGACGGAGGCCGCACGCGCCTTGCTGCAGTGGGCATTCGACACGCTGGACCTGAATCGAGTCCAGGCCGAGACCGATACCCGCAACGTGGCATCCGCCCGCGTCCTGGAGAAGCTCGGATTCGTGCGTGAAGGGACGTTGCGGGAAGACTGCGTCGTGAACGGCGAGGTCTCCGACTCGTGGATGTACGGGCTGATCAGGCGGGAGTGGCGGCCGTCGTCCGAGCCGGTTCCCGCCCCCTGAGTCCTCCTCGCTCGCGAGACGGCGGCCTCGAGGTGCGTCCTTCCGCCGCCTGCCGGCCACGAGAGGTTTCGCGGACATGCCGACGAGAGTGCACCGCGCCTGCTATTCCTCTTCCACCCCGCCAATTACTTCTCGCGCCCTTTTGACGGGCTCGAGTGGGTCGTTCATGTCCAGGATCCCTCCTGGCGAGGGCTGCGGCCCGACCGTACGCCCACCACCGCCCTGCGGGCGGCACAGCCGGTCCTTCCGCCGCCGCACGAGGAGGTGACCAGGGCCATGCAGACCCGCGACGGGCAGTGGCGGGTCGAAGCCGTCCGCCGCGGTCAGAATGTGGCGATCGGGTTGACCGGGCTACCGGACGTACCGGCGAAGCGGACCGGCGCGACTGTGAGGTGGAAGTCCCACTGGCCGAGCTCGGCAGCCGTCGTCGCGCACACCTCCAGGTCGCAGTTGTCGAGCAGCCACAGACCCATCGCGACGAGACTCACGGCGTGAACCGGCATCAACACGTCTTCGTACCCCGACGGCTGAACGTCCTGGGGGGTGTCAGCGCCGATCAGCGCGACCTCCCGTTCATGCAGCCACGGCAGGCAGGACGCGTGCCAGCCGGCCTGCGTGAAACCGCTGGCCTCACCGGCCTCGTGCCGGACGCGGCCATAGCCGGTCCGCAGGAGTACCGCATCGCCGGATCGCACCCGCACACCCTGGCGACGCTCGGCCTCCTCGAGATCGGCGGGAAACACACCCTGCCCCGGTTCCAACCACGGAACATCGCGGACCCTCGCAATGTCCAGCAGGACACCACGCGTGATGATGCCGTTCGCCGCCGCAGTGACGGCCGCCCACGCTGATCCCGTTGCGGCGTCGACCAACGAGTGCGACCGCCCGTTGTACATCGTGCCGTCCCAGAAGATGTGGCACGGCGAGTCGACGTGGGTGAGGGTGTTGCCGTGGAACGTGATGCCGAGCCGCTCGGACGAAAAGCCCCAGCGCCGGTCGGCGTGGAAGCCGGGCACCGGCATGTTCTCGGCACCCGGCATGTCGGCGGCGCACGGGCAGGTCGTCGTCGACCGCTCCATGTCTTCCGGTACGGCAACCTCCCATGCGCACGACACGCTCCTGCCGTGGCGCACTGCCCGCGCCGCCGCCCGCCGGACGTCGTCGGTGATGTGGTTCAGAGTTCCGAGCTCATCGTCGTCGCCCCACCGTCCCCAGTTCGACAGCGTGCGGAAGTACTCGAGCACGTCGTCCTGTGTGGGCATCGGTCGCCCTGCCGTCATCCCCAGCATCGACTCCTCCGGTCACGCGGTTCGAGGCGCCGCAGGTAAGGTATCCCGCCCTCTCCTTTGACCTGCCAAGCCCGCTGAACTGGCAAGACACTACATCAGCGGGCCAGGTTGAGGCAGTGTCGAACGCGCCAAGAAAGGCGCCTCGCCGCCCACCGGAACATCGAGATCGACTTCACTGTTCCGCCGCCGGTCGTGCACTGCAGTGCGCCGGCGATCACGACGCTCCGTACGCCGCTTCGCCAGACTGAACGGGAGACGGGGTGCGCGCTCGCGCCGATGTGGGTGCACGGCGGCTCGCCGCCCCAGCTCACCCTTCGGTCGCGATTGCGGCGATGGCGGCGTGTGGCCGATGAGTGCCTTCGCTGGGCCGCTGCAGGCGCTCAACTTCCGTGAAGCCGGCGCGCGCCAGTCGCTCGGAGAACTCGTCAACGGGCCAGCGATAGGCGGTCACGACCTTGTGGTCGAAGGCGGCGACCTCGTCACCTACGAAGAGACCGAGCACCAACGTTCCGGCCGGGGCCATTACTCGCCGGAACTCGGCGAGCACGCCGTCGAGATCTTGCGGCGGCAGATGGATCAACGAGCCCCAGGCCAGGATGCCGGCGATGGAGTGGTCGGCAACGGCGAGATCTTCCATCGACCCGAGTTGGTAGCGACCGCTCGGGTGGGCTGCCTGCGCATGGGCGATGAACTCGGGGACCATGTCGATTCCCGTTGCGATGACGCCCAGCGAGCGAAGGTAATCGGTGATGTGGCCAGGCCCACAGCCCAGATCGAGCACCGTGCCAGGTCGGCCCGCCAGATGTCGCCCGATGAAGGCGAGGTCGTCGGCGTGTACCTGCTGGCGTGTACCGAACAGCTCGATGTAGAGCTCGGCGACGGACGCATATGCCTGCCGGACCTGCTCCAGGTTCACCAAGCGACTATATGGGCTCTCGGACTGGCAGAGCAGGCCGGGCCAGCGCGGGACGCGCGTCCATTCTCGCGGTGCCCGCACCCGGCGATCCGAGGACAAGGTCAGATGAGCACATCTGCCGCGTGGCGTGCACGACCATGTCTGCCTCGCCGCTCGTTCGCTGCGGCTGGTTGAACATATGCTCGCCGAGTGATCACCTGCGTCGTGCACTACACCATCGACCCCGTTCAGATCGAGGCGTTCGAACGCTTCGCCCGCGAGTGGATGCGCCTAGTAGCGATGCACGGCGGCACTCACCACGGCTACTTCTTGCCGGCTGAGGGCGCCAGCGATCGGGCCGAGGCATTGTTCAGCTTTGAGAGCTTGGCCGCCTATGAGCGCTACCGGTCCCGGTTCGGCGACGACCCGGAGTTCGCCGCCGCTGACAGGATCCGCGATGAATCGGGTTGCGTCCTACGGTACGAGCGGACATTCATGCGACCGCTACTTCCGGGCTGATCAATCGCACTGATCTGCCGCTCCGGACGTGCTGGCGTTCATCGCCGCCGGGGACGCACGGTGATGTATGGCTGTCGTTCTGCTCCCGCGTCCGGTGTCGTACCTGCCGCTCAGCTCGTTCTGCGCGCCGCGGTGTCCGCCCTTCTCGGCCGCTACCGTGGCCAGGGAGCTACGGGCTGCCCCGACGGGCGATCGGGCTACCGCGTCTGAGCCGGTCGCGAAGGGGCGTCGAGGAGTACCTCGTATAGGTAGAGGTCACCGTTGGTGCCCAGGTGGCGGAACCCGGCACGTTCGAGGGTCCGCTGGGAAGCGACGTTGTCCCCGGTGGTGCCGGCGACAACTCGGGACAATCCGTGATCGGCCGCGACGGTCAGCAGGGCGACGAGTGCCTCCGCTGCATAGCCGTGACCACGGGCCGATGGGGCAAGGCCGTAACCGACCTCGATACATCCGTCGTCCGGCTGACCCTTGAAACCGATTCCACCGATGGCCTTCCCGTCGGCGGTCCGGGTGATCCGGTAGTGCCCGAAAGGGCGCTGGTCCCCGTGAGCGGCCGTAGCTGTGAGAAAGGCCGTGACGCCGATGACGTCGCCGTCGAAAGGAAAATCCTCAGCCCAGGCGTCCCCGGCTCCGGCGCGCCGCCCGACGATGCGTTCACCCTCTGCTGTGTCGATGGCGTGCAAGCACAGTCGCGGCGTTTGAAGTTCGGTCACGGGCAGCAGCGAAGCAGCCCTCGACACTCCGCACAAGCCGATTACGCCACCTCGGACGAGGCCGGTCGCGGAACCCCCTTGGGACACGCGCACATGCCGCCGACCGGGCGTCGCAGCGTGTGACGGACGTACGGTGGTGCTCGACGGGCGGTCGTGCCGACGAGCGTGCGCACCTTATTGTGCTGGCCATGATCGAGACCGCCGCCCGGACGACCCGCAATCGGCGCAGCAACAGCGTATTCGTACTTGCGTGCATCAGCTTGGTGCTGTCGCTGATCGCGTGTGGTGTGGCCGGGCTGGTCTTCGGCAACAACGAACTGGACCCGCTCCCGGTGCAGTCCGGGCCGCAGGTCGCCAGCGCGGCTCAGGTGGAAGCCGTCGCTCACGTGACCCTGCCTCCCGGAACCGTGCTGCTGTCCGCCGCTTACCGCAACGGCCTGGAAACCCTGCTTTCGGCGAAGTTCCGCATGCCCCGTACTGCGCTCGACGCCTTCATCGCCGAGGCGAAGTTCACGGCGGCTCCCGCACCGGGGTTGCGGGCAGTCGACGCGAAACACAACGTCGGCGGCGGCAACCTGTGGGACCCCGAAACCGCCAAGACCGTCTCCGGCATCGTCGAGGAGCAACCCACCGCCGACGGCACGCGCCGATCGGTACTGTTCAACCTCGACGCACCCGACGTGATCACCGTGTACGTGTACGCCAGCCGCGGCTGAACCTCGCGGACATCCTCGAGCGGTACTACTCGGACGGGTCTCTTCCGCAACGTCCTCTGGGAACGTGCGGTCGTCGCGCAACAGGTAAATTGCGACGACGAGGAGGAGACAGGTGACTACTGGTGGCTTCTCGTCGAAACGGCTGGCCCGGGTGCGAGAGCTGCTCGCGCGTCATGTCGACTCCGGCTTCGTCCCAGGGGCTTTGGCCGTCCTCGCCCGCCACGGCGAGGTGCACATCGAAGCGACCGGCAGTCTCGCGTTCGAGGGCGCAGGGTCGGGGAGGCCGATGGCAGGCGACACGATCTGTCGCCTGGGTTCGATGGGCAAGCCGATCGTCGCGGCGTGTGCGATGACGCTCGTCGAGGACGGCATCCTCCGCCTCGACGACCCGGTCGACGACCTCCTCCCGGAGCTGGCGGACATGACCGTGCTCGCCGATCCTGACGGACCACTGGAAGACACCGTTCCGGCGAGACGCACGATAACCCTGCGGGATCTGCTGACCTACACCCTCGGCACCGGCATGGTCCCTGCCGAGCCGGGAACGGTTCCGATCGCCGACGCGCTGAACGCACTCGGCAAGCCCCCACCGGACGAGTGGATGCGCCGGCTCGGCGCGCTTCCACTCATCCACCAGCCAGGTGAGCGCTGGATGTACGACACCGCCGCCGACGTGACGGGCGTGCTCATCGCCCGGGCCACCGGCATGTCCTTCGGGGATGCCCTGCGCGAGCGGATCTGCGCTCCGCTCGGCATGAAGGACACCGCCTTCAACGCGGGCGGCGAGAGCATCGGCCGGCTGGCGACGGCGTACGAGCGGGACGACGCCGCCACCGGTGAGCCGGTCGTCGAGGACGTCCCCGACGGGCGGTGGAGTCGGCCGCCGGCGTTCGAATCAGGCGGCGGCGGCTCGTCTCGACCGCCGACGACTACCTCGCCTTCGCCACGGCTCTGCTCACGGGCGGCACCCACCGCGGTGAGCGGGTGCTCTCGCGACCGTCGGTGACCCTGATGACCAGCGACCAGCTGACCCCGGCGCAGAAAGCGGTCTCCGGGTTCTGGCCTGGATACTTCGACACCATGGGCTGGGGTTTCGGGATGTCGGTCCGCACCCGCCGCACGCACCTCGGCCCCTCGGTCGGCAGCTACGGATGGCCCGGCTACTACGGCACCGCCTGGTACAACGATCCCGCCGAGGACATGACGACGATCTTCATCATGCAGCGGGCGCACGCGGGCGACCAGAGGCTGCCGATGTGGCACGACTTCTGGACCGCTGTCTACCAGGCGATCGACGACTGACCCCGAGGGCCGGAGACCGCCACGTCAGGCGGCGGTGTCCGCACGCGCCGCCCGGCAACCGACCCAGTGACCTACTCATTCGGAGGAGTTCAGCCGTCCTGCAGAAGTCTCGTACAGCGGTCAGATAACGCTCGGAAAGTACTTCGATCAGTGGGACGCTCGCTAGCGACGGAACCGGTCCTGCCATGAAGTCGGTGATCCGTCGTCGGTCAAGGATCCCGACGCCGGACGGTCCCGCATCCTCTTCTGCCGCGGACCGCGCTCCCGGCTGCCCGGCGGTAGCCGCTCACCTCCGATGTCGGGCGCCTCGCTTGTGTGCGGCTGAGACGGTGCCGATGCTCATCGAGACCGGTCGGTCTTGTGGCGGAGGCGGCGCGCGGTGCAACGGCACGAGGTCGAGCGGGATGAAGCCGGCCACGATTCGTGCTCGGCCAGACCGGTCAGGCAAAATCGGCCGCCGTCATGCCGACCGGATGATCGGGCGGCCACTGCACCAGCTCGATCCGGTAGCCGTCGGGATCGGTGAGCCATGACGTCCGCATCCCCGGCCCCAGCTCCGTCGGCGGCTCGGCCATGACGCCCCTGATTGCCAGATCGGCAATCGTGGCGCTGAGGTCGTCCACTTGGACGACGAGGTGATTGACGGCGCCGATGTCCCCAACCGGTCTCGCGGGGTCGTACACGAGCTCGAGGCTGACGAACGGATCGTCGGGAAGCTGAAGCATGGTCAGGCTGCCGAACTCTGTCTCGGGGACACCGCCGATCTTGGCATACCCGACCGCGGTGTAGAAGGCGAGCGAGCGCTCAAGGTTGGTGACCCGCAGCCCGAGGTGCAACATGCGCATGCTCGGCAGATTAGTGCCATCCGGCGGGGGACGACACCTCCGCCGGCGGGCCTGGCGGCTGGGGGCAGGTGCGAGCAGACCAAACCGCCGTGATCACGTGCACCCTCATGCCGCCGTCCGGGCGTTCAGTGGGGAAACGCGCGGGGGACGCGTGCGCTGAGGAGTTCGTCGCGGAACGCTTGGATGCGCGTGATGACCTGTCGCCTGCCGATGGTGTTCTCGATGCGGTCGAGGTACAGGCATCGGGCGGCGAGTTTGTCGAGGTCAACGGTGAAGTAGATCGCCATCAGCGGGTTGACGAACAGGTCGCCGCCGCCGGTGCGCCGGGTGAACCGGACGTCTCCGAACGCGCCGCTGGTGGCGGCGGCGATCTGTCCCTGGACGATGCTCGGCCGGTCCGGGGTGGCGGCCTGGGCGTCGGCGACAGCATCGCGGTACAGCGCCGCCTCCCGGCTGGATCCGGGGATGGACAGGGCACCGAGGTAGCCGCCGTCGCGGTCGAGCGCGGCGAGATTCTCCAGCACCTGGACGTGGTTGACGCCGTCATAGGCGTCGATGCCGAAGCCTAGACTGGTCACCAGCTTGACCGGCACGTCCAGCGCGGCCACGGCGGCCAGGCTGGTGATGTCCTCCACCGGGGTGCCGAGATCGCTTTCGTCGCCGCGCAGCAGGACATCGGTGCCGCCATCGACCAGCACCACCGCATCGATGTCGAGTTGTTCGACCAGGTACCGGTACGCCGCCCGCAACGGCTGGACACCGAGCGGCGGAAAGGCGTACACGGTCGACGGCAGTTCCTGAGCCGCCAGCCACCGGGCGAGCGTCCGTTCGGGGAAGTACCAGTCCGGGCTGGTGGTGTCCGGTTGCACCGCCGCGACGTCCTTCGCTACCCACGCGTCGCGGTCGATCAACTCGAGCTCAGAGAAGGACAGACTGGCCAGGTGCACCTGTGCGCCGCCGCGCCACAGGGCGAACGCCAAGGGCAGGCCGGCGTACACGTCGAACCCACCGCCCGCTCCGGCGATGAGGATGCTCCGCGCCGGAGCCAGCGCGGCAAACAGCGGCGGAACGGCCAACGAGAACGCATCGGGGTCGGCCGGCAGCACGGCAGGGTTGATCACCGCTCAATGATCAGCCACCCGTGCTGCACAAGCCACGTGGCCCACCGCGACCGGCAACAACGATCGGGGTTTACGCACATGCCGCTGATCGTTTGATCGCCAGGCAGCCGCCGCTGGATCACGGATCGAGGTGCGAGCCGGGCTAGAAGCTGAGCGGCACGGTCTCCACGTAGAACTCGGCGCCCTCGACTGGATGCCGCGATGCTAGGTAGGCGTCGGCGGCCTGCCGGGTGAGGAACGCCCCGACCGGCACAACGGTGCCACTCTGACCAGGCCAACTGATCCTGACCATGACGACGTGCAGGTTCATCACGGCTTGCCGGCAGATGGCAGAGGAAGGCACCGGGACGCGGCCGG
>NZ_JAEVHN010000095.1:0-14890 GCF_016803375.1 Micromonospora sp. 4G55 | reverse complement strand
GGGCCAGCAGCGGTCCGACGGGTGTCGATGACCCGGTGCGCGGCGGAGTGCGACACCCCGAACAGCGGACCGATCTGCCGCATGGTCAGGTTGGTACGCCAGTACGCGGCCACCAGCAGCACCCGGTCGGGCAGGTCGAGGGCCCACTGCCGGCCCGGCCGGCCGTCAGCGATGGCCTCCCCGCCACGTTCAGCGACCAGCCGGACCAGCCGGCGGAACTGGGCGGGCTGCAGGCCGGTGAACGGAAAGATCCACTCCGGCCGGGCTGAGGAGATCACCTGCATCAGGACATCTTCGATGATCGTCCTCAAGGGACACCTGCCGGGTTACGAGACGTCCCTTAGCCGGGTAGACGTCCGGCGAGGTCACTGTCTAGTCCCACCACCTGCTTGACGAATCCGTCCCAGCACATGCACGACAGTCGGCCTTGGTTCCTCGGTCGTCCTGGTTACAGTCGGTGACATCTGAGTGCCTGCGGGCGCACTCAAACTCAGGCAGAGAACGAACCATTGCCGCCAAGACGCCATGCACGAGGGGAAGGCCACCCAGCTCGCTGATCCGGACCCATGCGATGTCGTCATGCTCGTCAGGTGCACGGTTGATCGGAGAGCCAACCCAGTCTCCAATTTGCCAGACGCCCACGTGAACGGCGTCCTCACCACTGCCGTCATGCACGACGCCCAACCGTGAAGCGGACTCCGCCACAATGTGAACACCGAGCTCCTCGTGCATCTCACGCGCGAGGGCTTGTAGTTCCGACTCACCCGCTTCGACCTGCCCCCCGGGCAGATCCCAGACATCTGGGTATGCCCGTTTGGTCGGCCTGCGGTGTACTAGCAGGACCGCGCCGTTTTCAACGAGTGCGCCTGTGACGACGACATGCATGACGGGATTGGAGCACAGGGATAGGACAAGCTCGCTCCAGCCAAAGGGGACGCCCAGACGTCCGGATCTGCCGCGATCCGATCGCTACGGGGCGTGGCGGCCCATCGTCGGCGGTTCGGCCATGCCGCAATGCGCGCCCGTGTCGCGGGCCGTGAAGGCTTCCGCGGCACCCTTTGAGGATCATGTCGGGCATCAGGTGGGACGTGAGCGTCAAGCATGTCCCGTGACGGGACGCACGCCTGACACGCCGCACTGCCGAATTCCGCTCTATCAGATCAAGGCGGCCCGTAAAGCGGGCCGCGCCGGCCCGGCCCCGGCCTGCTGGCGACCTCCGGCCGGCATCGGCCGGGCCGGCCGGCCACCCTTGGGGACGACAGGACCTCGAAGACCTCGCGGCTCCGCCCCGGACCCCGGCCCTCCTCAGAGATCGGCCAGGGCGGATCACCTCGCCGGGCACCACAAGGGCTGCCAGCATTCCCGGACGGGGCCAAGGTCGTTCGTCCGGTAGGGCGCTCCACCTTGTCCGTCCGGGGAGGCTGGACGGTCTACGACTGCCGACGAGGAGATCCTGATACCCGCCGCTGTCAGAAGCTGCATAGCGCAAGCATGAAGTGAGTGAAGGCGAACCCTGCCAGCATTGACCGGCGCGGCGGGGCCGCACCAGGTGACGGCATTGCCGACCGATGGCAAACTCGCCGCATGATTGGGAGGGCTCATATGCGGCGGCGTTTCGGTTTCCAAGATCTTGCGGTTTGGTACCTCGCCGGCCTGATGACCGCTGGCGTCGCGGCCGTCATAGGCGCAGGGCTCACCGTGACCATCCTGAGCCGAAGTCGTGCCGGATGTCTCCAGATCAGGACTGGTGAGGGCGCAGGCACGTGGACGTGCCCCGATGGCATCGGTTACGCCGTACCAGCGATCTTGGGTGGCGGTACGGCCGCGCTAGGCGTTATCGCGCTGATAACCGTCGTGATCGGGTTGCGCGCCGACGCTGCGACCATCGCACGAATGTCTCGGCATCTCATGTGGCTCGTCCTGGGCTTAGCGCTTATTCCCGGGCTGGGCTGGCCGTTGGTGACGCTGCTGTCAGCCGGTAACGCCTACGGCCTGATCGGTTTGGCTGGAGTCGCCTTCACCGCCGTGCCACTGGTTGCCGCCTATCGTTGGCAGCGGGCAGTGCCAGCGATATTGGGTCTTTGCCTGTTGTTTCCCGTTACGGTAGCAATCTTGTGGCAGAAGCTGTTTCTGCTCCTTCCGTTCGCTGCGGCACTTAGTGGTGGATGGGTAATAGCTCTTTTTCTTTGGTGGTGGGCCAAGCGATTGCAGGGTCCCACAGCAGACCCAATCGACCTGGGCCTCTCGTAGGCAACTTCGCAGGGGCGGCTGAGGGTTCAGCGGTCCGCATAGCTGTGGCGGACTTTCCAGCAGGTCATGACGTAGTCGACTGATCGGCGCGGCTTGGCTGTACAGCCACCAGTACAGCCAAGTCAGGGGACGTACTCAGTCCGCAGTCGACCGAGAGCGACAGGACAAGCAGGCCAACGATGGTCACCGACGTCCGCCGACAGCAGTCTCGATCTATGCAAAGCTGGGGTCGGCGACTGTCTCGCCTCCTGGCTGTGAGCGGTCCGCATCTGGTCCGCAAGAGGTCGACGGACAGCGGGGAGCGGTGTGAGATGTCGAGAGGCATCTCCCCTGCTAGACCCTCATGTGCCGAGGTCGGCGGGGCAGGAAACTTGATCTCGTAATGCGTAGGTCGACGGTTCGATTCCGTCAGGCGGCTCCATGGAAAGGCCCAGGTCACCGGCTTGATCGTCGACCATGACCTGGGCCTTTCGCTTGCCATCGCGAGGGACACAGCCCGGCCGCAGTGCAGGGCGCCTGTCGGCCGGGCCGTACCGGACAGATCAGTAGACGGTCACGCCGTATGCGTTGGCCGCTTCGCGTACGGGCTGGTAGAACGTGGTGCCACCGGACCTGCAGTCACCGCTGCCCCCGGAGGTGATGCCGAGTGCCCTGGTGCCGTCGTAGAGCGGGCCGCCCGAGTCGCCGGGCTCGGCGCAGACGTTGGTCTGGATCATGCCACTCACGGTGCCGCCGCCCTTGCCGACGTAGCGGACCGAGGCGTTGAGCGCGGTGACGGTTCCGCTGTGAGTGCCGGTGGTGGAACCCGTGCGCTTGACCGACTCCCCGACATAGGCGTCCGCGACGGTGAACCCGCCCGGGTGGGTGAGCGAGGTGTTGTCGTAGCGGACCAGCGCGTAGTCGTTGCCCGGGAAACTGGAGCCGATGGTCGGGCCGATCAGAGTGGTCAGGCTGGAGTTGGTGTACCAGGTGTTGGCCACATTCCCGCAGTGCCCGGCGGTGAGGAAGTAGTAGGTGCTGCCGCTGACGACGTTGAAGCCGAGCGAGCAACGGTAGCCGCCGCCGTAGATGGCGTTACCGGCGGACAACAGGGGGGTGAAGACACCAGCTGCCCGCTCGATCCGGATCGCACCGGCCTTGGCGCCGGCAGTCTGCTTGATCTTCGCGATCTCGGCGCGGGAGACGCTGTCGTCGGCGGTCACGACGACCCGGCCGGATGTGACGTTGATGTGCCAGGCGATGCCCTCGACGCCCGAGCGTTGCACTGCGTCGTTCACCGCCGAGAGGTCGCTGGCGCTGTAGGTCTGAGGGGAGGCCGCCACGGCGGTCGGCGCGGCGAGTGCGGTGGTGACGACCACGCCGACGGTTACGGCGAACAGCTGGGCGGATCGGGCGACGCGACTGCGGGATGGGTTGCTGGTGATCCTCACTGACTCCTCCTCGGGAGCGATGGGACCGGATGGGTGAGGTCCCGTGACCCGTCGTCGGGGAACGCATCGCCTGGTAGTCGATGTCGTCCTCCCGACAGACGCTTGGGTCAGTATCGGCACGCATCTATCAGCCTGCAAGATGCATGTCGATGGGGAAACGTGCAGGTTATGAAACTACGGAGACGGGGGCCCGAGACCGGGTCAGGGTCGTCAGCGCAGCGTTGTCTGACTTCCACGATCGACATCATGCCGACGGCGGCGAATGGCACAGGGGAGGCCGGACGGCCTGGCGACTGCGCGACAAGGAGGTCCGCTTCCAGGCGAAGGGTGGCTGGAGGTTGGCTGCAGCGCCTGGTGCGTATGCGAGCTGCGCCAGGCACTCCGGCGTAGTTCCGTGATGAGTGCGAGGATCGCGGATATGAGGCCAACCAGGGGCCCATGGTGGCAGACAGCGAAGACGCCGAAGCAGGGCTTCATTCTGGGAGGCTTCTGGCTGTTCATGGCCGTGGGGTGGGTGGTCGTGGCCGCCGGACAGCCCGAGCCGTGGCCTTGGATCTGGGCCGCAGGGACAGCGGTCGCTGGAGTGGCCTACCTGGTGCCGGCCGTGCTGCTGCGCAGGCGGCAGCGCTCGGAGTCGCCCAGGTGATCGGCGTCCTGGCGCCTGATCTTGTGCGATAGCCCAGCTGACACTGCGGGGTCGTCGACGCCGAGGCGTGCCCGATCTGGGGCAGGCCGACGTCGGGCGTGAGGACTGCGGTCGGCGGCGGACCGCATGGTGACCGGGGGCCGCCTAGCCTGTTCCTGGCTCCGACGACGGAAGGTCCGTGATGCTCGACGACATGCGCGTCCTGCAGGATGCGGTGCAGGCCTACCGGGCGGCGGCATCGGCCACCGGCGTCCCCTGGCCCGAGAATGGCGACCGGAACGGCGGGCTGCTGCTCGATGCGCTGTGCCGGATCTTCGACGTGGACCACATCGCGGAACAACCGCTCTGGCTCATGTCCCAGGGCTTGCCGTACGAGCGGGTCCTGCCCGATGGCGGGTTCCCGCTGCAGTGGACCGACGCGAGCGAGTTGCTCGATTACCTTTCCGCCTCGGTCGGGACCCCCTTCCACTGGCGGCATCAACTGCCGCTGTTCCGTTTCGAGCACATCGTCTACACGTTCGTGCTCGCCGGCGACCACGAGGGAGAGATCTGGCGCTACCAGATCGACCCGGACGACTGGAACCCGCTTCGTGCCGCCCCCAGCCTGGCCGCGTTGTTCACCCACTGGACGAAAGGGTTCGGGGCAGACCTGTACGTTCGCTCGCCATACGACAGTTGGCTTCACGTGGGCGACGGTGAGCGCGACCCGGTCGATGTGCTCCTGGAATCAGCCACCGACCTCGACCCCTTCGCCTTCCCCGTGTTCCTCTCGTTGTACTCGCACGAGGATGTGATCCGTGCTCGGCAGCGCGAATGCGGCGTTGACACGGACCGCGTCGACCAGTTCGACTGCCACGAGGAATTGCTCGACGCCATCAGCGCGGCTGGGGCGTCCCTCCGCGGGTGAGCCGGCACTCGTTCGTCCAGTCGGCCGACTACGTCCGCTGCTCGCTCTTGACCGTCGGTGGTCCGCCGCGTCGCGCGCTGCGATCGTGCCGGGCCGTGCGGTCCGGGGACCGGAACGATCCCCGGACCGCCTTGACCTCACAGCGTGAGCTGGCTCCACGTGTGACCGCCGTCGGTGGTGCGGTACACCGCGGCTCCCGACCACGCCGGTCCACCCCAGACCACCACGCCGTGCGTGGCGTCCTGGAAGTCCAGGTCGAGCATCGGGAGCTGTACGTCGAGGATCGCCAGGGGCGTCTCCCACGTGACTCCGTTGTCGAAGCTGGCGTGCAGCCAGCTCGCGCCCGCACCGACGCCGGCCACGACCGCGGTGCCGGCCGAGGTCGTCGCGAACCCGGTCGTGATCCCCGTGCTGGGCGCGTACCCCAGCACGACGGGGGCCGCGCCGCCTGCCGACTCGACCAGCTGCTTCTCCATGTAGCCGCGCTCCGGTCTGAAGCTGCACAGGCCCTCGACGTCAGCGGGCCTGCTGCTGCTCAGCCGTACCGCGTCGTCCACCGAGCAGACCGGCTGTACCTCGGTCCAGCTACTGCCGTCGGCTGCCGACCACGTCCGGAGCGACGTGTGGATCACGCCGAGGGCGACGTGGGCGGCCGAACCGTGGGTGGCGATGTCCCACCCGCCGTCGCCCGGTACCGCGACGCCGGCCACCGGCTGCCAGTCGTCCGTGCCGAGGGGTGACGAGTAGAGCTGGGTGGTTTTGGTGCTTCCGACCCCGTAGGTGACGATCGCATAGGCGTACCGGTCGGTCGACGCCAGCTTCGAGATGCTGACCGAGCCGACAGCACCGGGCAGCCGCACGCGCCGCCACATGCCGGCGCCGTCGTGGGTGGCCAGGAGAACCTGGCCGTCGGTGGTCCACCCGTCGAGCTTGTTGGCGAAGTGGATCTTCGTCTGGTCGGGGGTGGACGGCACCCGTGGGGCGGTGTGCTGCTGCCAGGTCTGCGCGGCGTCCGACGTGCTGACCACGATCGGGCACGAACCGGCTCGGCACGGCGCGAAGCCCAGCACCCAGCCGTCGGTGGCGCTGGTCCACGAGGTGGACGTGGGAGCGAAGCCGGTCGGTACGCCGGCGGTGGCCACCGTGGTCGCGGTCGCCGCCGGTGCCCCGTCGGTCGTGCTCGCCGACGCGACGGACGGAGCCACCAGCACGGCGAGGGCCGCCGCCGTGCCGACGGACGCTGACAACCGGGAGTACCACGATCTGCTGGTTGGTGGTGTGCCAACGACGGCGGTGGGTTTCACGCTATCTCCAACCTTGATGCTCAAGCCGGTGAGGGACACGGTCGTGAGTGAAGGGAACTGGTCACCTTCGGCCCGGGCAATGGTTGGCGGCCGGCACGTTGGTGCCATGGCGCACATCGGCCACGATCCGGTCAGGGCATCCGGGACGACCGCCCCTGGGCGTCGTGGCGAAATCGAGCGTGGCGGTTGGCCTCGGCGAAAGGTCCGGCCCAAAGTCGGTCGACGGTCGCGGCCTTCGCTGCTTGACTCCACCGGGTGATCGCCGAGCAGAGGCTGCGTCGGTGCCTGGCCGACGCATGGGACTCGCCGACCCGGAGGTGCAGCCGCACCACGGTGGCATGAACTCCGCAACCTGGTTCGTCACGGTCGGAGACGAGCGTTGGGTCGCCAAGGCCGTCGTGCCCGGCGCCCGTCGGTCCCTCGTGGGCGGGCTCACGGTCGCCGGCCACGTCGCGGCGGCGGGGATCCCGGCGGGCGCTTCGGTGATGACCACGAAGGGGGAGTCCGTCGCCGATGTCGACGGCATTCCGCTCGCGCTGCTGCGTTGGGTCGACGGAGAGGAACTGTCCGGCCGTACCCTCGATGATCAGCGCTTGATCGGTCGGACCCTCGGCCGGGTGCATCGGGTGTTGCGCGATGTGCCCGTCGCGCGCGCCGACCGGTTCCACTGGTTGGATCTCCAGGCCACGCACCTGGCGCTCCGTCCCTGGATCCGGCCGTCGGTCGCGGCCGCCGTGGCCGCGTACGAAGCGCTGGATCCATCGACTCTCTCGTGGGGCCTGTTGCACACCGACCCCGCTCCCGAGGCGTTTCGACTGAACCGGCGGACCGGGATCTGCGGCCTGATCGACTGGAGCGTGGCGACCATTGGTCCGCTGCTCTACGACCTTGCCTCCGCGGTGATGTACGTCGGCGGTCCTCGCCAGGCCGAATGCCTGATCGAGGCGTATCTGGCGAGCCGGACACTCACCCGGGCCGAGGTGGAGTACGGGTTGTCGACGATGCTGCGCTTGCGCTGGGCGGTGCAGGCCGACTACTTCGCCCGCCGGCTCGCCGTCGGCGACCTGACCGGCATCAGCGGCATCGAGGAGAACGAGAAGGGCCTGGCAGACGCCCGCCGACGGCTGGGCGGCTCAGCCGGTCACGTCGACTGAGCGCACAGGGAAGAGGAAGCAGACTGGCCTGGCTAACCCCGCCACTGCTCGGCGAGCAGGCCGTAGATCAGCGTGTCCGTCCACTCGCCCTTGGTCCAGTGGTCCCGGCGCAGGTGTGCCTCCCTGACCATGCCCACCCGCTCACACAACCGCGCCGACGCCTCGTTGCGCACATCGACATGAGCGATGACCCGGTGCATCCCACACTGCGCGAAGGCCACGTCGATGACCGCGCGAACCGCCTCCGTGGCGAACCCGCGGCCGGAGACCGCCGGGTGGAAGGCCCACCCCAGCTCGCCGTGGGACAGCGTGTCGTCGGCCGGCCACAGGATCACATCGCCGACGACCTCGCCCTCGTGCTCCGCCACCACCGCCAGACGGGACTCCGGCCCGGTGATCCCTGTGCTGCTGAGCCGCCTGGTGACCACCGTGGTGGCGAACTCCCGCGACCACGGCTCCCACGGGATGTAGCGGGCGACGAGCGGGTCGCTGTAGTACGCGAGCAGGGCATCCACGTCGTCGATCCGGTACCGGCGGAGCAACAGTCGCTCGGTACGGATCGGCAGTGCCAGCTCAGACATGCCGCCCAGTATCAGCTCGCCGAACTGACGGCGCGGACCCGGGGCGCGAGCGGCCGGCACGCGAGCCGGCGCTCCGCGTACAGTCTCCGCTCATGGTCGACACCGATGATGCCGCTCCCGGCTGGGCCGCTATCGACGCCGCGCTCGACCAGCTCTATCCGGGCGTCGAGCCGAAGCACTACGGCACCCTCATCAAGTGGGCGCTCGGCGGGCCCGATCCGCTGGACGGCCTGAGCGTCTACCCGCGGGCCGACCACTGGCACTTCGTCAGCTACGGAATGTCGGAGCTGTACGCGAAGGAGTCCGACAACGCCGACGAGTCGGGCTGGGGGTTCGAGTTCACCTTCCGGGTCGCCCGGACGGCCGCCGAGAGCGATCCGCCGATGTGGGCGGCGAACTTCCTGCAGAACCTCGCCCGCTACGTCTTCCACTCCGGCAACCCGTTCGGGCCCGGTCACCATCTCGACCTCAACGGCCCGATCTCGCTGGCGGAGCCCGACACGGCCATCCGGGCGATTGCGTTCGCCGACGACCCCGAGCTCGGTGTGATCGACACTCCGCACGGCCGGCTCCGGTTCCTGCAGATCGTCGGGCTGACACTCGACGAGTACTCGGCGATCGAACGCTGGGACGCCGAGGGCCTGCTCGCGGCCATGGCGCCGAGCCTGCCCCTGCTCGTCACCGACCTCCGTCGCGGCAACCTCACCGACGAACCCGGCATCGCCACCGCCGTCGAGGAGGGCGTCCGGCGGGACGGGTCCTCCACCGGCTCGCTCTTCGTCCAGGATGCCGGCTGGCGGATGGCGAAGAGCGGCTGGGCGCGCCGGAAGCTGACGACCACGGTGACCATCGGGGCGAACGCGGCTGAGCGGATCGGCCGGGTGCTGCGAGCGCGCCTGCCGTTCGGCCGTGGGCTGCTCATCGAGGCGCAGAACGGCAGCGTCGGGTTCCGGCCCGGCGAGCAGGTGGCCGTCACCGACGCCGGCGACGGATTCCTCGAGATCGAGCTCCCGCCGGCGGTGCTCCCGGAACTGATCCAGGTGCTGCGGCCGGTGGCCGGGACGTACCACCTGGCGAGCGCACCGGAGCTGGTCGTCGAGATCGTCCGGTCGCAGATCCGCGACCAGGAGGGCGCCGTCGTCGCCGAGGTCGGCTAGGCGGCAGCGCGCGTGACGCCGCGGGGTCGCCGGGGGTACGCGGACCCGCCTAGGCTTCCATCGTGGACTGGTCGGCTCTGGGCGCAACGATCCTCACCCTCGCCGTCGGCGCGCTGATCGGCCTCGTTCCGTCCCTGCTGGTCGAGCGGCGCAAGGAGAAGCGCGAGCTGGCGACCCGCTGGGACGCCCCGCTCTACGAGCTGAGCGTCGAGTTCGCGTCCACGGTCCGGGTCTTTCGCCACCTGGTCGCCCGGATGACGGGCGCGCCGGATCCCGCCGCCCAGCACGACCGCACGGAGGAGGAGCGGCAGCGGCTGCTTGCCCTGCTGGAGCAGATCCGCCTGGTCGGCGACGAGCGGGTCCAGCGCGCCGCCCGGATGGTGGTACGCCATTCCTGGGCGGTGCTCCGCGTCGCCGAGGGCCACGAGGACACCCGGGCGGCGGAGTTCGGCGGGATGCCGCCGGAGACCAGGCTCAGCACCTCGCTGCACGAGTTCATCCGCGCGGTGCGGGTGCAGCTGCGGGTGCCCGACCCGGAACGCATCGCCTCGGACGAGCCCGACGACTGGCCGGAGCTGACCGACGGTCAGCGGCGGTTCCGCATCGGCCTGCCGCCCCGCTGACGGCCCTGTCGGGTGCCCGCCCCTAGCTCGCGTACAACGAGTTCAGGTATTCCGGGCCGTAGCGGCGCTCCAGGTCGGCGAGGCTCTCCGCGGTGTTCTCGACCTCCTTGATCAGCCGGGCCCGCGTCGCAGCACGTCCGGCTGCCAGGTCTCCGGCTTCCACAGCTCGGAGCGGAGGAACGCCTTGGAACAGTGGTAGAAGATCTGCTCGACCTGGACCTCGACCGCGAGGATCGGCCGGTGCCCCTTGACCACCATGTCGTCGAAGTACGGCGCGTCCCGCAGCAGCCGCGCCCGGCCGTTGATCCGCAGGGTGTCGGTCCGGCCCGGGATCAGGAAGATCAGGCCGACGTGCGGGTTGTCCAGGATGTTGCGGTAGCCGTCGGCCCGCCGGTTGCCCGGCCGTTCCGGGATGGCCAGGGTCGTCTCGTCCAGCACCTTGGCGAAGCCGGCCGGGTCGCCCTTGGGCGAGACGTCGCAGCTGCCGTCCGCCCCCGCCGTCGCGATCAGGCAGAACGGCGAGGCGGCCAGCCACTGCCGGTCCCGTTCGTGCAGCACGACGCGTTCCTTGGCGACCGCCCGGGGCATTGCCGCCCCCAGCAGGTCACGCAGCTCCTCGTGCGAGGTGATCTCCACCGTCACGTCCGCCTCCCCCGTGCGTTGACCCCGGTGGCGGCCCGGCCGGACGCCGACCGCCGTCCGTCAGCCTAGGCGGGCGTGGCGAGCGCGAGGTTTGCCCACCGGAGCGGCGGGTACGGGCTCAAACAGCGCCCCCCGAGCCGAGCAGTGGAGGCCCACCATGGAGAGCCGTCTGAAGGTGCTCGGGCACCCCGTGCACCCGATGCTGGTGATGTTCCCGGTGGCGCTCCTGGTCGTCGGCACGCTCTTCGACATCGTCGACACCGTCGGCGGCCCCGACTTCCTCGGCGAGGTGGCGTACTGGAACATCACGGTCGGCCTGGTCGCGGCCTGCTGGCCGCCGCGGCCGGGACGTTCGACCTGCTCGCCATCCCGGCCGGCACCCGCGCCAAGCGGGTGGCGCTCACCCACGCCGCCGCGAACGTGGCGGTCATCCTGCTCTTCGCCGCCGTCTGGGCGGTCCGGCTCAACGCCGACTCCCGGGCGGCCGGCGGCGCGCTGATCGCCATCGAGGTGGTCGGGGTGGCCATCCTCGGCGTCAGCGCCTGGCTCGGTGGTGAGTTGGTCGACCGGCTCGGCGTCGGAGTGGACCGGGAGGCCGGCCTCGACGCCCCCAGCTCACTGCGGCCCCCGGCGGCCACCCAGCGGATCGGAGACGTGCGATGACGGAACAGCCCGGCGGTTTCGGCCGCGGATGGCGGGGTCGGCAGCAGGGCTGGGACCCGATGGGGGAGCTCCAGTCGCTGCGGTCGGAGCTGAGCCGGCTGGTCGGCGGCCGGGGTGGCTCGTCGGACGTCGAGCTGACCGAGACCGCCGACGGCTGGGAGGTGGTCGTCCGGCTGCCCGGTGTGGCGCCCGAGGAGGTCGCCGTCGAGCTGGACGAGCGGGAGTTGTGCGTGCGCGCCCGCTCCGAGGCGGAGGTCAACGCCGACCAGGGCATCCCGGGCGGCTTCGAGACCCGCGGCTTCGAGTACCGGATCGACCTGCCGTCCCGGGTGGCCCCGGACGCCATCGACGCGGTGATGGACCACGGCCTGCTGCGGGTCCGCCTGCCCCGGGCGAAGCGGGCCGTGCCGCGCACCATCACCGTCGGCCGCGCCGGCCACCGCGGCGGTCCGGCCGCCGCTGGTGCGGGCAGACTCGCCGATCCGGCGGCGGACCGGGAGATGCACCATCCGGACCTCACCGCCGATGAGATCGACCGGCCGTAGCGTTCGGGTGGCCATCGCGTCCCTGCTCGGCCCGGTCGGCGAGCGCGTGCCCGACGTGCGGCGCATCGCCGTGCTGCGCGCCAACGCGCTCGGCGACTTCATCTTCACGTTGCCCGCGCTGGAGTCGCTGCGGGCCGCGTACCCGGAGGCGGAGATCGTGCTGCTCGGCGCGCCGTGGCACGCGAAGCTCTGGCGCGACCGGCCCGGCCCGGTGGACCGGGTGCTGGTCGTCCCGCCGGCCCCCGGCATCCGCGACCCCGGCCCGGACGAGCCGCCCGCGCCCATGGACGACTTCCTGGAGCGGACCGCCAAGGAGGGCATCGACCTGGCGGTGCAGGTGCACGGCGGCGGGGCGAACTCGAACCCGCTGATGAGCCGGCTCGGCGCCCGGGTCACCGCCGGGCTGCGCGCCGAGGACGCGCCGCCGCTGGACCGGTGGATCCGGTACGTCTACTACCAGCACGAGGTGATCCGCTACCTGGAGGTGGTCGCCCTGGTCGGCGCGCCGGCCACCACCGTCATCCCCGCGCTGGCGGTCACCGACGCGGACCGGGCCGAGGCGCTGGCGGTGCTCGGCGAGCCGGACCGGCCCCGGGTGGCGCTGCACCCGGGGGCCACCGACACCCGCCGGCGCTGGCCCGCCGGGCGCTTCGGCGAGGTCGCCCGGTCGCTGCACGGCGACGGGTACGAGGTGCTGGTCACCGGCACCCCCGCCGAGCGGGAACTGGTCGACGCGGTGGTGGTGGCGGCCGGCGTGCCGGTCCGCCCGCAGGTCGGCACGCTCAGCCTCGGCGGTCTGGCCGCCGCGTACGCCGGGTGTGAGCTGGTCGTCTCCAACGACACCGGCCCGCTGCACCTGGCCGGCGCGGTCGGCACCTCGACGGTCGGCATCTACTGGCTGGGCAACCTGATCAACGGGGCGACGCCGCTGCGCGCCCGACACCGGCCGATCGCCTCCTGGACCACGCACTGCCCGGTCTGCGGCGTGGACTGCACCCCGGGGATCTACCCGCACCGGCCCGGCGACGGCGAGTGCCCGCACCGGGACTCGTTCGTCACCGACGTGCCGGTGGTGGAGGTGCTGGAGGCAGCCGCCGAGCTGCTCCGCCCGGAACCGGGCGCACCGCGCTGACCTGCCGGAACGGCCCGGTTCAGGCCGGTTGCGGGGTGTCGGAGTCGGCGAGCACGACCTCCCAGGCCTCCACCTCGCGCTCGGTGACCGTGGTCGGCGACTCCAGGTGGTACGCCCCGCTGGGCAGCACGCCGGCGCCGCCGTGGCGCGCCATCACGGCGAGCTGCGCGGCGACGTCCTCGCCCTGGTGGCGCTCGTGCACCCGCTGCCAGAAGTCGAAGCCCCCGGAGTCGACCAGCGCCGCCCGGTCGTAGAGCACGCAACCGCCGATCCAGGAGACCTTGTACGCCCGCCACGCGCCCGGCGGCAGGTCCAGCTTGCGCGTCACGTGCAGCAGGTTCGCCGCCGGGTGGATCGACGCCCGCTGCCACTGCGGGGTGTCCGGCCGGATCCGCTCGGGCACGACGGGGCCGTCCCACTCCTCGTAGTGGGCGTGGGTCTCCGGGCGCACGTCGTCGGCGTACGACAGGCCGTGCACCGCGTTGCCGACGAAGCCGCAGCCCAGCTCGCCGATCGCGGTGACCAGCCGGTGCAGGGTGCCCGGCTCCAGCCAGACGTCGTCGTCGAGGCAGAGCACGTACCGCGCCGCCGACCGGCCCAGCAGGTACGCGCGGTGTTCGGCCAGCCCGCGCCGGGGCAGCCGGCGGGTCAGCAGCACCGGGTGCCCCCGGTGGCGCAGTGCCCGGGCCATGGTGGCCGCGGCCGGGTGCGTGTACGCCGGCTCGCCGTCGGACTGGTCGCTGACCACCACCCCGAATCCGGGCACGCCCTCCTGGGCGGCCAGCCCGGAGAGGGTGACGGCCAGTTCGGCGGGACGGTTGCGGGTCGGGATCAGCACGTCGAGCTGCCGGGGTCGGCGGAACTCCTCGGCGCTGCCGAGGTCGAGCGGTCGGTTCACGCCGACCTGCCCATCCGCTGCGGGGCTCCGGACTGCGGCGACCGGGTGGACTGCGTCGACCGGGTGGACTGCGTCGACCGGGTGGACTGCGGCGACCGGGTCGGCTGCGGCGACGCGGTCGCCTGGGCGCGGATCCGTTCGATGATCGCCGAGGTGGAGCGGTCCGGCACGTACCCGAGGGTGCGGACCTGACCGCCGAGCCGGCGCACCAGCGGCGCCTCCGGCACCATCTCCGGCGGATAGTCGCCGCCCTTGACGTACACGTCGGGCCGGACGGTCTCGATCAGCGCGGCCGGCGAGTCCTCCTCGAAGACCACCACATGGTCCACACAGGACAGCGCGGCGAGCAGGGCGATCCGGTCCTCCACCGGGTTGACCGGCCGGTCCGGGCCCTTGAGCCGGCGGACGCTGCCGTCGGAGTTGACCGCCACCACCAGCAGGTCGCCCAGCGCGCGGGCCTGCTCCAGGTAGCGCACGTGCCCCGGGTGCAGCACGTCGAAGCAGCCGTTGGTGAAGACGATCGAGCGGCCGGCGCGCCGGTGGTCGCCGACGATCGCGGCCAGCTCGGCCGTGCCGACCAGCGTCGGGTGGGCCGTACCGTCCGCGGTGGTGCCGAGTGCGGCGAGCAGGTCCTCCCGGCGGCAGACGCAGGTGCCGGTGTCCGACACGGTGATGGTCGCGGCGAGCTGGGCCAGCTGGGCCGCGGTCGGCAGCGGAGCGTCGGCCGCCAGGGCCAGGGTCATCGCCGCCAGGTACGCGTCCCCGGCGCCGACCGCGTGGCTGGCCGGTACGGGTGTGCTGTGGCTGCGCCGGGGCTCGCCGTCGGCCCCGCCGACCACCGCCCCCTCGGTGTCCAGGGTCACCGCCACCACGTCCGCGCCGGTGTGCTCGCGCAGCTCCTCCAGCCGCGACTCGGCCAGCACCGCCCGGTCGACGCCGTCGCCGGCGGCGGTGTTCA
>NZ_JAEVHN010000094.1:0-14979 GCF_016803375.1 Micromonospora sp. 4G55 | reverse complement strand
GGCTCAGCCACGGGGGTACGCCGGGAAGGCGGCGGCCAGCTCGGCGACCTCGCCGGCGATCCCGGCGAGCGTGTCCGCGCCCCCGGGCGCGGCCGGGTCGGTGCGTACCGCGCGGGCGATCAGCGCGGCGACCTGACGCATCTCCGGGACACCCATGCCCTGGGTGGTGACGCTCGGCGTGCCCACCCGGATGCCGGAGGCCACCATCGGCTTCTGCGGGTCGTACGGGATCGCGTTCTTGTTCAGCGTGATGGTCGCGGCGTCGCAACGGGCCTCGGCCTGCGCGCCGGTCACCCCGGTCTCGCGCAGGTCGATCAGGGCGAGGTGGGTGTCGGTGCCGCCGGAGACCGGGCGCATCCCCTCGGCGGCCAGCCCGGCGGCGAGCGCCCGGGCGTTCTGGACCACCTGCCCGGCGTACGCCCGGAACTCGGGCTGCGCGGCCTCGCGCAGCGCGACCGCCTTGGCCGCGACGGCGTGCATCAGCGGGCCGCCCTGGGTGAACGGGAAGACCGCCTTGTCGATCCGGGCGGCCAGTGACTCCCGGCAGAGGATCATGCCGCCGCGCGGGCCGCGCAGCACCTTGTGGGTGGTGAAGCAGACGACGTCGGCGTACGGCACCGGCGACGGGATGGCGCGGCCGGCGACCAGCCCGATGAAGTGCGCGGCGTCCACCATCAGGTACGCGCCGACCTCGTCGGCGATCTCCCGGAACCGGGCGAAGTCGATCAGCCGGGGATAGGCGGTCGCGCCACAGATGATCATTTTGGGCCGGTGCGCCAGGGCGAGGTCGCGGACCTCGTCGTAGTCGATCAGCTCGGTGTCCGGCCGGACGGTGTAGCCGACCGGATGGAACCACTTGCCGGAGAAGTTCACCCGGCTGCCGTGGGTGAGGTGACCACCGTGCGGCAGGTCCATCGCCAGCACCGTGTCGCCGGGCTGCACCAGGGCGGCGTACGCGGCGAGGTTGGCGCTCGCCCCGGAGTGCGGCTGGAGGTTGGCGTGCTCGGCGTCGAAGAGCTCCTTCGCCCGGGCGATGCCGATCTCCTCGGCCCGGTCGACCTCGCCGCAGCCGCCGTAGTAGCGCCGGCCCGGGTAGCCCTCGGCGTACTTGTTGGTCAGCGTCGAGCCGAGCGCCGCGAGCACCGCCGGGGAGGTGAGGTTCTCGCTGGCGATCAGTTGCAGGCCGCCGCGCAGCCGTTCCAGTTCGCCCAGCACCACCCCGGCGATCTCCGGGTCGACGGTACTGAGCTGCTGGAAGTCCGGCCCCCAGAAGGTGTTGCTCGCGTTCTCCACAGCGAAGGAGTCTATGGGGCCGCACACTGGAAACCGTGAGATGCCTGGTCACCGGAGCCACGGGTTACATCGGCGGACGGCTCGCGCCCCGACTGCTCGCCGAGGGGTACGAGGTGCGCTGCCTGGCCCGCAAGGCCGGGCGGCTGCGCGACGTGCCCTGGGCGGCGCGGGCCGAGGTGGTCGAGGGCGACCTGCGCCGGCCGGAGACGCTGCCCGCCGCGTTCGACGGCGTCGACGTCGCCTACTACCTGGTGCACTCGCTCGGGCAGGCCGACTTCGAGGTGGCCGACCGGGAGGCGGCGACCCACTTCGCCGCGGCGGCCGCCCGGTCCGGCATACGCCGGATCGTCTACCTCGGCGGCCCGGAGCCGAAGCAGGACGGCGAGGTCCCCTCGCCGCACCTGCGCTCCCGGGCGGAGGTGGCGCGGATCCTGCTCGCCAGCGGCGTGCCGACCGTGGTGCTGCGGGCCGCCGTGATCATCGGGTCCGGCTCGGCCTCGTTCGAGATGCTGCGCTATCTCACCGAGCGGCTGCCGGGGATGGTCACCCCGCGCTGGGTGCGCAACCGGATCCAGCCGATCGCGGTCCGCGACGTGCTGCGCTACCTGGTCGCCGGCGCGACGCTGCCGCCCGAGGTGGACCGGGCCTTCGACATCGCCGGCCCGGACGTGCTCACCTTCGAGCAGATGATGCATCGGTACGCCCGGGTGGCCGGGCTGCGCCGCCGGGTGATCCTCCGGGTGCGGCCGCTGACGCCGTCGCTCTCCTCGTACTGGGTCGGGCTGGTCACCCCGGTGCCCAACAAGATCGCCCGGCCGCTGGTGGAGAGCCTGGTCCACGAGGCGGTGGCGCGCGAGCACGACATCGCCCGGTTCGTCCCCGACCCGCCGGGCGGGTTGACCGGCTTCGACGAGGCCGTGGCGCTGGCGCTGGCCAAGGTGCGCGACGCCGAGGTGGAGACCCGCTGGTCCACCGCGAGCGGCCCGGACGCACCGGCCGAGCCGCTGCCCAGCGACCCGAAGTGGTCCGGCGGCACGGTCTACACCGACGTCCGGACACGCGACGTCAACGCCCCGACCAGCGCGCTGTGGCGGGTGATCGAGGGGGTCGGCGGCGAGCACGGCTGGTACTCGTTCCCCCTGGCCTGGTCGGTGCGGGGCTGGCTGGACCGGCTGATCGGCGGGGTCGGGCTGCGCCGGGGCCGGCGGGACCCGCACCGGCTCCAGGTCGGCGAGGCGCTGGACTTCTGGCGGGTCGAGGAGATCGTGCCGGGCGAGCTGCTGCGGCTGCGCGCCGAGATGCGGCTGCCCGGCCGGGCCTGGCTGGAGATGCGCGCCGAGCCGACCACCAACGGCCGCAGCCGGTACGTGCAGCGCGCCGTCTTCCTCCCCCGCGGCCTGGCCGGGCACGCCTACTGGGGCTCGGTCGCCCCCTTCCACACCATCGTCTTCGGCGGCATGGCCCGCAACATCGCCCGGGGCGCCGAGCACGCCACCCGCTGACCCGCTCAGAGGCGGGTCAGTTGCCGTCGCGGGGACCGGTCCGGCGGTAGGTGACCCCCGCGCTGGGCGGGACGAAGTCGCGCACGGGCTGGTCCTTGAGCGCGGTGAGGAGCACGCGGCCCACCGCGTCCACCATCCGGGCCTGCACCGCCTGGCCGACCGCGTCCCGCGGGTCGTCCGGATTCGCCGCCATCGAGGCGATCGCGAGCTGCGGGGTGAACGCGACCACCGACTCGCTCTCGTACCCCTCCGAACTGCCGGTCTTGCCGGCCACCGGGCGGCCCAGCAGCCGCCGGAGCCGCTCCGCGGTGCCGCCGTCGCAGCGCTGGTACATGGTCTGGTCGCCGACCGGGCAGCGGGCCGCGTCCACCGCCGCCCGGGCCACGTCGGTGTCGACCACCTGCCGGCAGTCCGGGCGGCCGGCGGCCACCTCGTGCCCGGCGCTGTCGGTGATCGACACCACCGGCAGCGGCGCGCACCAGGTCCCCTCGGCGGCGACCGTGGCGTACGCGTTGGCCAGGTCGAGCGGGGTGGTCGAGGAGACCCCGAGAGTGAACGAGCCCCAGTTCCGCGCGCCGGAGCGGGCCAGCCGGGCGTCGTCCTCGGCCCGGAACACGATGCCCAGCCGCTCGGCCATCTCCACCACCTTGTCCGCGCCGACCCGCTCGATCAGCCAGGCGAAGTAGGTGTTCACCGAGCGGCCGAAGGCGGTCCACATGGTGTGCCGCCCGTCCATCCAGTCCGGCGTGGCGTTGGCCGGGCACCAGTTGCCACCGCAGCTGGCCCGGCCCGCGTCGACCGGGAACCGGGTGACGATCCGGGTCGGGGCGTCGAAGCGGGTGTCCAGCGGCAGCCCGGACTCCAGGGCGGCCAGCATGGTGAAGAGCTTGAAGGTCGAGCCGCCCTGGTAACCCTCGATGCCGCCGCCACCGGCGACGAGCTGGTTGACGGTGTTCGGGTAGTTCTTCCGGCCCTCCGGGTTCTCGGCCACGCTGTAGTTCCGGTTCACCGCCATCGCCAGCACCCGGCCGGTGCCGGGCTGGACCACCGCGGTCGGCACGGCCCGCCGGTCGGTGACGGGGTAGATGTCCAGCACCTGCTTCAGGGTGGCCCGCTGCACGGCCGGGTCCAGCGACGAGACGATCCGGAAGCCACCCCGGCGCAGGGTGTCCTGCCGCTCGGCGGCGGACGCCCCGAAAGCCGGCTGGGCGCTCCACCACTGGGAGAACCAGTCGCAGAAGAAGCCCCAGTCGAGCTGCTCCTGAGGCACGGCGGTGCAGTCGTTCGGGGTCTCGCTGGGGCGCAGGGACAGCGGGGCGGCCTTCGCCTGCGCCGCCTCGGCCGTCGACACCTGCCCCGCGTCGACGAGCCGGTCCAGCACGTACGCCTTGCGGCGCAGCGCCGCGTCGGCGTCGCCGTTGATCGGGTCGTCGGTGTCCGGCGAGCGGACCAGACCGGCGAGCAGGGCCGCCTGGGGCAGGGTGAGGTTCGCCGGCGAGGTGGAGAAGTAGCGCTTGCTGGCGGCCGCGACGCCGTACGCCCCGGCGCCGAAGTAGGCGATGTTGAGGTAGCGCCGGAGGATCTCGTCCTTGTCCAGCTCGCGCTCCAGCGACAGGGCGTACCGCATCTCCCGCAGCTTGCGGGCGGCGCTGATCTCGGTGGCCGCGGTGCGCTCCTCCCGGGTCAGCCGGGGATCGCTGGCCAGCACGTTGCGCACGTACTGCATGGTCAGCGTGGAGGCGCCCTGCCGGGTCGTGCCGTCGCGCCGGTTGACGGTGAACGCCCGGACCACGCCGCGCACGTCGACGCCCCGGTGCTGGTAGAAGCGGGTGTCCTCGGCGGCCACGATGGCCTGGCGCATCACCGGCGCCACCTTGGCCAGCGGCACCTCGACGCGGTCCTCGGTGTAGAACGAGGTGATCAGGGTGCGGCCGTCGTTGGCGTACAGGTTCGACCGCTGCGCCGTGGGTGGGGTGCGCAGGCTCGACGGCAGCTCGGCGTAGGGCGCGGAGAGCGCGCCGAAGCCCAACCCGAGCACCAGGGCGACCGGCAGGGCCGCCGCCGCCAGCACCAGCCCGGCGAGCACGCCGGCGATCACCACGGTGAACAACTTGTCGAGATGGGCCCGGATCATCAGTACTCCCCGCAGGAGCCGTCAGGACCCGTTCAGAATGACCCGCTATGCCCCTTCCGCCCTCATATTTCGCGAAACCCGGAGGAAACTCGCGAGCGGGACGCGGCGCGGAGCACCGGACACGCCGCCCGGTTCACCCGGGCGGGGGGGTCAGGGCAGCAGCGCCGCGGTGAGCGGGTGCACGGTCTCCTCGATCTCGTCGGCCACCCGGCTGAAGCACTGGTCGCCCCGGCCCCAGGGGTCGTCCAGGTCGTCGGAGTGCAGCGCCGACGCGCCCTGCCGGGCCGCGTCGGCGGCCGCCACCAGGGCCACGCCCCGGGCGTACACCGCCTCGCCGGTCGCCTCCGCCGGCGGCAGGGCGGCGGCGTCCACCAGCCCGAGCAGCCGGCCGAACTCGCCGAGCACGAAGGTGCGGGCCGCGGCGTCGGGACGCAGCGCCACCACGTACTCCTGCTGGTCGGCGGTGGCGGTGAGGACGAGGTCGGCGGCGTCGATCAGATCGGAGCGCAGCTTGCGGGCGGCGAAGCCGTCCACGTCACCACCGCGCGAGAGCACCTGCCGGGCCGCCGGCGGGTTCATCTCCTCGCCGGCGTGCCAGCCGCCGGTGCCGGCGCTGTGGCTGTGCAGCAGCTCGTCGGAGCGGGTCGGGTCGACGCCGAGCCGGCCCAGCCGCTCCCGGACCGCGAGCACCAGCAGCCGCTCCGCCATCGGCGAGCGGCAGATGTTGCCCATGCACACGTGCAGGACGGTGAACGGCGGCACTCAGGCCCCCCGCTCGTCAAGGATGTCCGGCGCCACGTCGCGGAGCTTGTCCAGCCCGATCGCGCCCAGCCGGAGCACCCGCGGCACCTCGCCGGTCAGGTCGACGATCGTGCTCGGCACCGGGTCCGGGCAGGGCCCGGCCTCCAGGTAGGCGCGCACCGAGTAGCCGAGCTGGTCGCGGGCCTCCTCGGCGGTCAGCGCGGCCGCCTGGCCCGCCTTGTTCGCCGAGGCCACCGCCATCGGGCCGGTCTCCCGCAGCACCTCCAGCGCCACCGGGTGCAGCGGCATCCGGACCGCCACCGTGCCGCTGGCGTCGCCCAGGTCCCAGGCCAGGCTCGGCGAGTGCTCCACCACGATGGTCAGCGCACCGGGCCAGAACGCCTCGACCAGGTCGCGCGCGGCGCGCGGCAGCGAGAAGACCAGGCCGTCCAGCGTGTGCCGGGAGCCGATCAGCACCGGCGGCGCCTGCCGGCTGCCGCCCTTGGCGTCCGCCAGGGCCTTGACCGCGTACGGGGTGAAGGCGTCCGCGCCGATCCCGTAGACCGTGTCGGTCGGCAGGACGACCAGCTCACCGTTCTTGACCGCCTCGATGGCAGCGGCGATGCCGCGGTCCCGGTCGGCGGGCGACCGACAGTCGTAGAGCATCACGAGGAGCCAGTCTGCCACGCCCGGGCCGCACCGGCGTGCGGGCCGTCCGTCCGCCGGGACGCGGTGGCGAAGCGGGACCGTCCCGCGAGGTCCCGATGCTCCGCCACGTCGACGTACCGGCCATCGCCGGCGAGCAGCGCCGGCACCGCCGCCCCGTGCGTGTCGTCGTGCTCCACGCCCAGCGCACCGCCGGGGCGCAGCAGGTCCCCGGCGCGGGCCAGCACCGGCCGGATCACGCTCAACCCGTCCGTCCCACCGAAGACCGCCTCGTCCGGGTCGTGCCCGGCCACCTCCGGCGGTACGGCCACCGCCCGGGGCACGTACGGCGGGTTGCAGAGCAGCACGTCCACCTCGCCGACCAGCGTGGCCAGCAGCTCCGGGTCGGTGACGTCGGCGGCGACCACCTCGATCGGCCGGTCCCCGGCGGCGACCCGCTCGGCGGCGTTGCGCCGCAGCCACTCCAGCGCGGCGGGTGACCGCTCCACGGCCACCACCCGGGCGGCCGGCACCTCCTGGGCGACCGCGAGCGCGATCGCCCCCGAGCCGCTGCACAGGTCCACCACCAGCGGCGCCGGCCGGGTCCGGGCCACCTCGATCCCCCAGCCGGCGAGCAGCTCGGTCTCCGGCCGGGGCACGAAGACCCCCGGCCGACCGCCAGCTCCAGGTGCCGGAACCCGGCCCGGCCGGTCAGGTGCTGCAACGGCTCCCGGTCGGCCCGGCGGGCGACCAGCGCCTCGAACCGCTCCCGCTGGGGAGCGGTGAAGCCGTCCGCGAGCGCCAGCCGGCCGCGCGGCACGTCCAGCACGTACGCGGCGAGCAGCTCCGCCTCGGCGCGGGCCGACTCCACTCCGGCGGCGGTCAGGGCACGAGTGGCGCGGGCCACAGCGAGCGAGGGCCGCTCGCGTTCTGTCCCTTCGGAGGGGTGGCGCGGAAGGAAGGTCACGACATAATCATGAAGCGTCGCGGGTCACGTCACGAGCGGGTGCGGCCGGACGCACACCGACAGGAGGTTCGCAGGTGGGGTGGCTCGACCGGGTCGATGACCAGGTTGACGCTCTCCGGCGTGCCCGGGCCCTGCAGGAGGCGAGCCGGTCCGCCGAGGCGTGCGGCCTGCTCGAAGGGGTGCTGCGCACCACCACCGACCCGCACACCCGCGCCGACGCGCTGGTGCAACGCCTCTGCGCGCTGATCAATCTCGGTCGGACGGCGGAGTTCACCGGGGCCATCGAGGAGGCGTCCACCGCCGTCCGCGACCTGCCCGAGCCGTACCTGCACGGGCACCTCAACGCGCTGGCCGCGCTCGCCGCGCACCACCAGGGCGCGCTGGACCGGTGCGTCACCCACCTGGTGCGCGCCGCCCGGGCGCTGGGCGCGGCCGAGGAGCACGACCGGGACACCGCCTGGGGCTGGCACGACCTGGCGATGGCCTACTCGTACCTCAGCTTCCACGGCTACGCCCTCGGCGCGATCGAGCGGGCCCGGCAGCACGGGCTGGCCGCCGGGCTCCCCGAGGAGGTCTTCGCCGCGCCGGGGATCCGGCTGCGCAACGCGGTCGCCCTGGACCACAACGGCGACAGCGACGGCTGCCTGCGGGTGCTCCGGGACATCGCCATCGACCTGAACCGGTTCGTCCGCGACGGCCGGAGCGAGCGGATCCGCCCCAGCAGCCTGGCCGCGTACGGCTACGCGGCGGCCCGCCGGGCCGCCCTCGGCGACCCGCTGGAGACCGGCACCAAGACCGACCCGGTCCGGCTGCTCGCCCACGGCGGCGACAGCGCCCGTGCCCGCGACATGCGGCAGCTCGGGCAGGTCTGCCTGGCCGTCGCCGACGGCCGGCCGATCGAGGCGATCACCCGGCTGGACACCGCGCTGGTCTCCAACGAGACGCTCGGCGCGGCCGAGCCGTCCCGGGTGCGCAGCATCGCGTACGCCCGGGCCGCGACCACGTGGCGGCGCACCGGGCCGACCGGATGGCGTTCCGGCTGGCCGCCCAGCGCAACGACCGGCTGCGCGACGTGTACATCGACGGCATCGCCGCCCGGATCGACCACGAGGAGATGCGCCGCGAGGCCGCCCGGTACGAGGGCGAGGCGCTGACCGACCCGCTCACCGGCCTGCCGAACCGGCGCCGGCTGGAGCGCTACATCGCCTCGATGACCTCGCGGGGCGAGCGGGTGGTGATCGGCGTCTGCGACCTGGACGGGTTCAAGGCGGTCAACACCATCCACGGCCACCACTCCGGAGACCTGGTCCTGCAACGCATCGCCGGGGTGATCAACCGGGTGATGCGCCGGGGCGACTTCGTGGCCCGCTACGGCGGGGACGAGTTCGTGGTGGTGCTCTCCGGGGCCGGAATGACCGAGGCGGCCGAGGTGGCCCGGCGGATCCACGCGGCGGTGCGCACCGAGGACTGGGAATCCCTGGTGCCCGGCACCCCGGTCGGGGTGAGCATCGGCTTCGCCGAGGTGGACGGCGCCAGCGGCGCGCTACGCGACGCGCTCGGCACCGCCTTCGAGATCGCCGACCGCGAGATGCTCCGCGCCAAGACCCGCCCCCGCGCCTCCTGACCACCCCGCCCCCGCGCGCCGCTCGCGTGAGGCCTCTTTCAGAGAATGCCTGGCTATTCGACGCCGGATAGCCACGCTTTCTCTGAAAGTGCGTGGTGAAGGGGCGGGGGGTGGGGAAGTCGGGTCAGCGGCGGGTCAGTTCGGTGTCGCCGGAGAGGCGGGCGGCGCGGTCGGCTTCGGTGAGGGCGTCCAGGACGCCGTCCAGGTCGCCGGCGAGCGCAAGATCGAGGTTGTACGCCGTGTAGCCGATCCGGTGGTCGGTGATCCGGTTCTGCGGGAAGTTGTAGGTGCGGATCCGCTCCGAGCGGTCCACCGTACGAACCTGCGCCTTGCGGGCGTCCGAGGCGGCGGCGTTGGCCTGCTCCTGGGCGACGGCGAGCAGCCGGGCCCGCAGGATGCGCATCGCCTGCTCCCGGTTCTGCAACTGGGACTTCTCGTTCTGGCAGGAGACCACCACACCGGTCGGCAGGTGGGTGATCCGCACCGCCGAGTCGGTGGTGTTCACCGACTGGCCGCCCGGCCCGGACGAGCGGAACACGTCGATCCGCAGCTCGTTGGGGTCGATGGTGACATCGACGTCCTCCGCCTCGGGCAGCACCAGCACCCCGGCGGCGCTGGTGTGGATGCGCCCCTGCGACTCGGTGACCGGCACCCGCTGCACCCGGTGCACGCCGCCCTCCCACTTCAGCCGCGACCAGACGCCGTTGCCGCCCTCCGGGACGCCCTTGGTCTTGATCGCCAGCGAGACGTCCTTGACCCCGCCCAGGTCGGAGTCCTGCGCGTCGATCACCTCGGTGAGCCAGCCGTGCCGCTCGGCGTACCGGGTGTACATCCGCAGCAGGTCACCGGCGAAGAGCGCGGACTCCTCGCCACCCTCGCCGGCCTTGATCTCGATGATCACGTCCTTGGCGTCGTGCGGGTCGCGCGGGATCAGCAGCTCGGCCAGGCGCTCCTCCAGCGCCGGGAGGCTCGCCGCGATCGACTCGGCCTCCGCGGCGAAGGACGGCTCCTCGGCGGCCAGCTCCCGGGCCGCGGCCAGGTCGGCGCGGGCCTGCTCCAGCTCACCGGCCGCCTTGTGCAGCGGAACCAGCTCGGCGTAGCGGCGACCCACCCGACGGGCGGTGCCCTGGTCGGCGTGGATGGCCGGGTCGGCCAGCCGCTTCTCCAGCTCGGCGTACTCGTCGAGGAGGGAAGCCAGGCGCTCGCTGCTCATGCGGGGGATGCTCCTTCGACGGACGGACGGGCGTAACCGGGGGCGGAACGGACGAACGCCCGTGCCCGGCCGAAGCCGGACACGGGCGTCGTCGGTGGAGCTACTTGGCCTTCTTCGCCTGAACCTTGGCGTACTTCTGCTGGAACTTGGCGACCCGGCCGGCGGTGTCGAGGACGCGCTGCTTGCCGGTGTAGAACGGGTGGCAGGCGCTGCAGGTCTCGACGTGGATCGAGCCGCCCTTGGCGGTGCTGCGGGTCGAGAAGGTGTTACCGCAGGAGCAGGAGACCTCGGTGGTCACGTACTCCGGGTGGATGTTGGGCTTCATGTCGCCTCGGTCCTTTCGTCGGTGGTCGCCGGGTCGCCGCTGATCTCCCCGTCGCCTGGTGCGCGACGGACTCGGGCGTGAACCGGAACCGGTGGCCGATTGACCAGTGTGCCATGGGCGTGAGCCGACCCGGCAAGCGGGCCGCACGATCGGTCCGGCAGTGGTAACGCCCGCCTCCCGGCTCGCATTCCCGCCACCGGGGACCAGCATTCCCGCCCCCGGCGTACGGTGGGGTCGTGCCCGATTCGTCCCTGACCCGAGTGGGATGGGCAGGATGCCCCGACTGATCGCCACCCGCGGGCTACCCGCCTCCGGCAAGACCAGTTTCGCCCGTACCCTGCAACCGGCCGTCGCCCGGGTGAACCGCGACGACCTGCGCCGGATGCTGCACGGTGAACGGCTGTTCACCCAGCGGGCCGAGTACCAGGTGACGCTCGCCCAGCGGGCCCAGGTGGAGGCGCTGCTGCGGGCCGGGGTCAGCGTCTGCGTGGACGACACCAACCTGCGCTCGCGCACCCTGCGGGACTGGGCCGACCTGGCCGCCCGGTACGACGCCGACTTCGAGGTGCACGACTTCACCGACGTACCGCTGGACGAGTGCCTGCGCCGCGACGCCACGCGGGCGGAGGCGGACCGGGTCGGCGAGTCGGCCATCCGTCGCCTGCACGAGCGCTACCTGGCCAACCGGCCGCTGCCGCTGCCGGTGCCGACGGCCCGCACCGGCCGGCCGGCACGGTCGACGCGACCCCGGCCGGCCCGCCGGAGATCGTGCTGGTGGACATCGACGGCACGGTCGCGCTGAACGTCTCCCGCAGCCCGTACGACATGACCCGGGTGGGCGAGGACGAGCCCAACGAGGCGGTGATCGCGGCGGTCCGGGCGATGCACGCCGCCGGGTACGGGGTGATCTTCTGCTCCGGACGCGACGCCACCGCCCGCGACGCCACGGTGGCCTGGCTGGACCGGCACGTGCGGGTGCCGTACCTCGGTCTGCACCTGCGCGCGGTGGGCGACTCCCGCAAGGACGCCGTGGTGAAGCAGGAGATCTACGAGCGTGAGGTGCGCGACCGTTACCGGGTGGCCGGGGTCTTCGACGACCGGCAGCAGGTGGTGCGGATGTGGCGGTCGCTCGGGCTGACCGTCTTCCAGGTCGCCGAGGGCGACTTCTGAGCGCTCGGCGCACTGCGCCCCGGCAACGCCCACTGCGCACGCCTCGCCGAGCAACCGAGGACCGGGCCGGAGCGCACCGCCGGTCGGCCCCTCGCCGCAGGGGCGACGGCGGGCGGGATGCCCGGCCTACGCCGGGCCGGTCAGGCGGCGGGTGCCTCCCCCAGGTGTCTCCGCCGCCGTCAACGCGACCGTCGCCTCGGCCCGGACGCCGTTCACGGTCACCGCGAGCAGCACCTGCCCGCCGGCCCGCAGCGCGGTCAGCTGCCCGGTGGCCGGGTCGAAGCGGGCCACGTGCCAGGGCCGCACCCCGCCGACCCCTCCGATGTGGACGTTCGGCGAGGCGGACCAGTCGGCGCTGACCGGGGCCGCCACGGGGACGGCACGTCCGCCCGGCTGGGTCAGCGTCGCGGTCACCGTGGCCGGCGTCCCCACCGCCACGGCGGCCGGCGCGCTCACCGCGAGCCGGTCGGTGTGGGCGTGGAACTCCGCGGCGACCCAGCGCGGCCCCTCGACCAGCGGATCCCGGCGGGCCCGCTCAGCCTCGGCCGGGGTCACCGGGTCCACGCCGAACTCGGTCCAGCCGGTGAAGCCGCCGAGCTGCGGCGGCGTCGACGGGTTCTTGCCCGAGTTGCCGTTGATCACGTACGGCACGCCGTCCACCCGGTCGGCGTGGAAGGTGCCGACGTGCCCGCCGACGAACAGCGCGCCCTTGCCGGTGCGGTGCTGGAAGTCGGCCAGCCACTGCTCCAGCAGCGCCGCCTCCTTGCGGTCGCCGAGCTGGCTGGCCTTGGCGGGGCTCGGGTCGCGGGGCGGGTGGTGGTGCAGCACCACCACCGAGCCGACCGCCGGGTCGGCGGCGGCCGAGTCCAGCGCCTCGCGCAGCATCCGGACCTGGTCGAAGCCGCCACCGCGCAGCGAGCCGGTGGACGAGTTCAGCGTGACGAACCGGGTGCCCGCGTGGTCGAAGACCCGCTGGGTGTCGCCGAAGACGGCGCGGAAGTTGTCGATCGGCGCGCCCATGATCTCGTGGTTGCCCGGGACGTAGTACCAGGGCAGCTCCCCGCCCAGTTCCTCGTCCAGCAGCCGCTTCGCCAGCGCGAAGTCCGCCGGGTACGCGGTGTCCACGAAGTCACCGTTGATCACCAGGAAGTCCGGCTTCGCCGCCTTCACCTCGCGCAGCGTACGGCGGGCCTGGGCGACCAGGTCGCTGTCCGGGTCGGCGGCGACGAACTGGGCGTCGGACAGCACCGCGAAGCGCCAGGGCGCGCCGTCCACCGTGCCGTCGCGCAGCACCACCCGGTCGGTACGGGGCGGCTCGGCCGGCGCGTCGACCGTGGGCGGCACCTTCGCCACCAGGTCGTCGATGACCACCTCGCTGGTGTACTGCGCCGCCGGGTTGGTCTCCGCCACGTAGAACCGGCGGACCCGCACCGGGTACTGCACGCCGGGCGGCACCGCGAACTCGACGTACTTCCAGCCCTTCCAGGTGACCAGCGGGCCGCGCAGCACGTGCTGGGTGTCCTGCGCGTCGTGCAGGTGCAGGCTGGGCCACTCACCGGTGCCGTTGCCGTGGATCCAGATGCCGAACGCCTGGGGCTGGCCGGGCACCGCGATCCAGGCCGGCGGGTCGGCGTAGGCGGCCCGGGTGCCGGTGGACTGGCTGAAGTCGTACGTCATCCGCAGGCCGGTGCCGGTGTGCCCCGGCGCCGGGGCGACCGCGCCGCTGGCCCGGGCCTGGCTGAACCTCCAGGAGGCCGCGTCGTCGAAGCCGGCCACCGGCACGTCGGTCAGCCCGACGGTCACCGGCAGCACCGTGGCCTGCCGGCCGACGTGGACGGTGACCAGGGCGGAGCCGCTGTCGCCGAGGGCCTTCACCGACAGGTTGCCGTCGGCGGTGGGGGTGACCGCCAGCAGCGTCCGGTCGTACTCGAGCGTCAGGTCGGCCGGCTCGATCGGCGCGGTGTTGCCCTCGGCGTCGTAGCCGACCACGCCGAACAGCCCGCTGTCGCCGGCCCGGTTCAGGCCGACCCGGTCCACGGTGGAGTCGACCCGGGCCAGCGGGCCGAGCACGGTCAGGTCGAGCGTGCCCCGGGCGTCGCCGCGCCAGGCGGTGACGGTGCTGCGACCGGGTGCGCCGGCGCGGAAGACCCCGTCGGCCACGGTGCCCTGCGCGGCCGGGTTCGCCCGCCACGTCGGCGCGCCCTGCGCCGGGCCGTACGTCTCGTCATAGCCCGCGGCGGTGAGCCGGCGGGTCAGTCCGGGGGAAGGACCCGGTCGGGCCGGCGCCCCGGCACCGGCGCGACGCCCGGCGCGGCGGTCGGGTCGCTCGCGGTCTCCAGCCAGTACCCGGTGAGCCGTCCGCTGCCCTCGGGGGCGTAGACCGCCAGCCCGTTGGGGACCGCGCGCTCGGTGCCGTCGGACGGGCTGTTCTCCACCTGCACGGTCGCCGCGCCGGGTTCCCGGGCGAGCAGGGTCGACGAGCCGCCCCCGTCCAGGTTGAGCGCGTGGTACGCGCCCAGCCCGGCCATCATCTCGCCCATCTCGGTCTGCGTGACGCCCCGGCTGTCCACCTGACGCCCGTCCACGGTGAGCAGGATCATCCGCCGCCCGTCGGCGGAGAAGCCGACGGCGGTGCGCGGGGCCAGGGTCGGGTCGGCGATGTTCTGCACCGCCCCGTCGCGGACCAGGACGTTGCCCCCGCCCACGGCGGCGCGCAGGTCGCCACCGTCGGAGGGCTTCGGCTTCCAGGTCAGGTCGATCGGGTCGCCCGGGCGCAGGGCGGCCAAAGGGTCCGCCCCGGCGTCCCGGCCGAGCAGCACGGTGGTCCCGGCCGGAATCGGCCCCTCGCCCGCTGCGGCGCCGACGGTGGCCACCCGGCCGTCCCGGACCGCCACCTCGGTGACCCGGGCCGCGCCCTCCACCGCCCGCCGCCGGGGGTACGACCCCCAGAGCGCGGTGAACACGCCGACGCCGTTGGCCTGCACCATGTTGTTGAACTGGGTCAGGGTGACCGGGCCGGCCGGCAGCGTCGCGGTGCCGTCGAAGTGCACCTGGACCACCCGGCCGATGCCGTCGCCGGTGATCGCGGCCGCGTTGTGGTGGCCGGCGACCGGCGACTGGATCAGTTCGCCGTCGCGGATACCGACGCCCTGCGCGGCACCGGAGTTGTTGATGTCGAAGAAGTCGCCGTTGACCGCGGCGACGGCCCGGGACCGGTCGACCGCGCCGCGCAGCGGCTCGGCGCGGGCCACCTCCCCGGAGTTGACGTAGTCGACCGTCAGCCCGCCGGAGAGGTCGGCGGTGAGCGCGTCGGCGCGCAGCCAGCCGGCGGCGTCGTACCGGTCGAAGGAGGTGAGGTCGAGCCC
>NZ_JAEVHN010000093.1:0-14980 GCF_016803375.1 Micromonospora sp. 4G55 | reverse complement strand
CAGCCGGGTGCCGACGTACCAGGCGGTGCCCCGGCCCACCCGGTGCCGGGTGAGGGCGGCGACGCCGGGCAGCGGACCATCGGTGTACGAGGCGAGCACCTCGGCGCCCTCCGGGTGCAGCCACTCGGTCCACACGTCGGCGCTGGCGCCGTCGTCGAGGCGTACCCGCTCGCCCTCGCGCAGCGGAAAGAACTCCTCGGTGCGGACGCCGAGCAGGTCGCGGAACGCGCCCGGGTACCCGCCGAGGCGGATGTGGTCGTGCTCGTCGACGATGCCGCTGAAGTAGGTGACCAGGGCGGTGCCGCCACCGTCGACGTACCGGCGCAGGGCGTCGGCGTCGGCGTCGCGGACCAGGTAGAGAGTCGGCACGAGGACCAGCTTGTAGCCGCTGAGGTCGGCCGAGGGGTGCACCACGTCGGTGGTGACGCCCGCCCGCCAGAGCGCGCCGTACAACGCGGCGAGCCGGTCGGCGTAGGTGACGTCGACGCTGGGGTGCGAGTCGAGCTCGACCCCCCACCAGGCCTCCCAGTCGAACAGGATCGCCACCTCGGCGTCGACCCGGCTGCCGCGCACCTCGGCGAGGGCCTTCAGGTCGGCGCCGAGCCGGCACACCTCGCGGAACACCTTGGTGTCCGGGCCGGCGTGCGGCACCAGCGCGGAGTGGAACTTCTCCGCCCCGGCGCGGGAGGCCCGCCACTGGAAGAACAGCACCCCGTCGGCGCCGCGCGCCACGTGCGCGAGGCTGTTGCGGCGCAGCTGGCCGGGGGTCTTGGCGACGTTGCGCGGCTGCCAGTTGACCGCGCTGGTGGAGTGCTCCATCAGCAGCCACGGGTCGCCGCCGGCGACGCCGCGGGTGTGGTCGGCGGCGAGCGCCAGCCCGAGGTGCGACAGCGGGTCGGCGGCGGTGAGGTAGTGGTCGTTGGAGACCACGTCCACGTCGGACGTCCAGGACTGGTAGTCCAGGTACTTGATCCCGGTGCCGATCATGAAGTTCGTGGTGACTGGCTGCCGGACCAGCCGGGCGAGCACCTCCCGCTCGGCGCGCAGCTGGGCCCGCTGCTCGTCGGAGGAGAAACGCAGGAAGTCCAGCTGCTGGGTGGGGTTGGCGAAGGTCGGCGCGCTGCGCGGCGGGTTGATCTCGGCCCAGTCGCCGTACCGCTGGCTCCAGAAGGTGGTGCCCCAGGCCGCGTTGAGGGTGTCCAGGTCGCCGTAGCGTTCGCGCAGCCAACCGCGGAACGCCTCGGCGCTGACGTCGCAGTAGCAATGCACGTTGTGGCAGCCCAGCTCGTTGGAGATGTGCCACATCACCACGGCGGGGTGCTCGGCGTACCGGCCGGCGACCGCCTCGACCAGGGCGAGCGAACGCTCCCGGAAGATCGGCGAGCTGGGGCAGTACGCCTGCCGCCCGCCGGGCCACAGCACCGTGCCGTCCGCGCTGCGCGGCAGCGTCTCCGGGTGCCGGTGGGCCAGCCACGGCGGCGGGCTGGCGGTGGCGGTGGCCAGGTCGACGTTGATGCCGCCGTCATGCAGGACGTCGAGGGCCCGGTCCAGCCAGCCGAACTCATACCGGCCGGGGGTCGGTTCGAGCAGGGCCCAGGAGAAGATGCCGACCGAGACCAGGTCGACGCCGGCCCGGCGCATCAGCGCCACGTCCTCGGCCCAGACCTCCTCCGGCCACTGCTCCGGGTTGTAGTCCGCGCCGTAGAAGATGCCGTCGCCCTGCCAGGTGCCGTGCTGCCGCATGAGTGCAGAGAGTGCCCCCGATGACTGCGCAAGTCAACACTTTCCAACATCGACTCGTTTCCAACGTTTACCAACGGGATCCCTTGTCAACACTGCGGTATCGATCCCGACCAGCCCTCTTGACACGGCCGCACGGAGGGGTAGCTTCAAGCGCCACCGGCTGTTCTTGTTCGCCAATGTTGGATCTCGGTGGATCTGTGTTGGCATTCGCGGACACGCCGGCCACCTCCATCACTGACCACCCTTGGGCGCCGCACCTCTTCATCCGCAGGAGGCACCATGTCCCGTCCCCGTACCGAAGCCGAGTACCTCGCCCGGCTCGTACCGCCCTCCGTCGCCGGCATCGGGCGACGCTCGCTGCTCGCCGGCGCGGGCGCGGGCGCGCTGCTCGGCACCGGCCTGCTGGCCGGCTGCGGCTCCGACTCGGACTCCGGCTCGGACAGCAAGACCGTGTCGATCGGCTCGAACCAGTCGGACCCGAAGCCGAAGGAGGTCATCGCCAAGGTGATGGCCGGCTTCCAGACGGCGTCCGGCATCGAGCCGAAGGTCAACACGGTCGACCACAACACGTTCCAGGAGAACATCAACAACTACCTGCAGGGCAAGCCGGACGACGTGTTCATGTGGTTCGCCGGCTACCGGATGCGGTTCTTCGCCGCCAAGGGGCTGGCTGGCGACCTCAGCGACGTCTGGGGCAAGGTCTCCGGCTACTCGGACGCGTTCAAGAAGGCCTCCACCGGCGACGACGGCAAGCAGTACTTCGTGCCGTCGTCGTACTACCCGTGGGCGGTCTTCTACCGCAAGTCGGTCTGGCAGCAGCGCGGGTACCAGGTGCCCAAGACGCTCGACGACCTCAACGCCCTCGGCGCGCAGATGAAGAAGGACGGCCTCACCCCGATCGCCTTCGCCGACAAGGACGGCTGGCCGGCGATGGGCACCTTCGACATCCTCAACCTGCGGATCAACGGCTACCAGTTCCACGTCGACCTGATGGCCGGCAAGGAGGCCTGGACCTCCGACAAGGTGAAGAAGGTCTTCGACGCCTGGAACGGGCTGCTGCCGCTGCACCAGGCCGACAGCCTGGGCCGCACCTGGCAGGAGGCCGCCCAGTCGTTGCAGCAGAAGAAGAGCGGCATGTACCTGCTCGGCCTCTTCGTCGCCCAGCAGTTCAGCAACGAAGAGCAGGACGACCTGGACTTCTTCACCTTCCCCGAGGTCGACTCGACGATCGGGGCGAAGGCCCTGGACGCGCCGATCGACGGCTACATGATGGCGCGCAAGCCGAAGTCCGAGGCGAACGCCAAGAAGCTGCTGGAGTACGTCGGCTCGAAGGCCGCGGCGGACATCACCGTGAAGAACGACCCGAGCACCCTGGTGGCCAACGGCGGCGCCGACACCAGCGGCTACACCGCCCTGCAGAAGAAGGCCGCCGAGCTGGTCGGTTCGGCCACCGAGATCGCCCAGTTCCTCGACCGCGACACCCGGCCAGACTTCGCCTCCACTGTGATCATCCCGGCGCTCCAGCAGTTCATCAAGAACCCGAAGGACATCGACGGGCTGCTGAACAGCATCGAGAACCAGAAGAAGTCGATCTTCACCAGCTGACGGCGAGAGGGGGAGGACCTCGTGTCCGACCTGCCCCTGATCCAAGCGGATCACGCCGTGCCGTCGCCGGCCGCGACCACCACCTCCAAGGGTGGTCGCGGCCGCCGGCTACGGCTCCTGTCCCGCACCGACCGCGTGGTGATCACGCTGATGGTGCTCGTACCGCTGCTGCTCGTCGTCGCGCTGGTCTGGCTGCCGGCGCTGGCCACCGTGGCCCTGTCCGGCACCGACTGGGACGGCATCGGCCCGCTCAGCGAGATCGAGTGGGTGGGCGGTCGCAACTACTCCGACGTGGTCAACATCTACCCGCCGTTCGTGCCCGCGGTGCAGAACAACCTGCTCTGGCTGGCGGCGCTCTTCGTGGTCGCCACCCCGTTCGGGATGTTCCTCGCCGTGCTGCTGGACAAGGAGATCCGCGGCAGCCGGTTCTACCAGACCGCGCTCTACCTGCCGGTGGTGCTCTCGCTGGCGCTGATCGGCTTCGTCTGGCAGCTCATCTACTCCCGCGACCAGGGCCTGCTCAACGCGGTGCTCGGCGGCGACACCGACTGGTACGGCGACCCGAACGTCAACATCTGGGCGGTGCTGATCGCCGCCGGCTGGCGGCACGTCGGCTACATCATGCTGCTCTACCTGGCCGGCCTGAAGGGCGTCGACCCGTCGCTGCGCGAGGCCGCCGCCGTCGACGGCGCCTCGGAGACCAGCACCTTCTTCCGGGTGGTCTTCCCGGTGATGCGGCCCATCAACATCATCGTGCTGGTGGTGACGGTGATCGAGTCGCTGCGCGCGTTCGACCTGGTCTGGGTCATCAACAAGGGCCGCAACGGGCTGGAACTGCTCTCCGCGCTGGTCACCCAGAACGTGGTGGGCGAGGCCAGCCGGATCGGCTTCGGCTCCGCGCTGGCGACGATCATGCTGGTCGTCTCCCTGGTCTTCATCACCATCTACCTGGCCACCGTGATGAGGGAGGACCGGCGATGAGCGCGTCGACCATGACCCGCGAGCCGGCGGCCGACACCCCGGCGAGGCGCCGCACGCCGCTGCGGCCGGCCCGGGTGGCCCTGCACCTGTTCCTGGGTGCGGTGGCGATCGGGTGGCTCTTCCCGATCATCTGGGCGGTGCTGACCTCGCTCCGGTCGTACGACTACACCGCCGCGAACGGGTACGCCTCGCTCGGCGGCTGGACCTTCGACAACTACGTCACCGCCTGGCAGACCGCCGAGTTCGGCAAGCACTTCCTCAACTCGGTCTGGATCACCGTGCCGGCGGTGCTGCTGACGCTCTTCCTGGCCTCCTGCGTGGCGTTCGTGATCGCCCGGTTCAGCTGGAAACTCAACATCGTCCTGCTCGGGCTCTTCACCGCGGCCAACCTGCTGCCCCAGCAGGCGCTGCTGATCCCGCTGTTCCGGCTCTTCACCGAGGTGCCGCTGCCGGAGTTCATGAGCGACTCGGAGCTGCTCTACGACAGCTACTGGGGGCTGATCCTGGTCAACGTCGCCTTCCAGTGCGGCTTCTGCGTCTTCGTGCTGAGCAACTACATGAAGGCGCTCCCCCGCGATCTGTACGAGGCGGCGATGGTCGACGGCGCCAGCGTCTGGCGGCAGTACTGGCAGGTGACCATGCCGCTGTGCCGGCCGGCCCTGGCGGCGCTGGCCACCCTGGAGGTGACCTGGATCTACAACGAGTTCTTCTGGGCCACCGTGCTGATGCGCAGCGGCGACAAGTTCCCGGTGACCAGCTCGCTGAACAACCTGCGCGGGGAGTTCTTCACCGACAACAACCTGGTCTCGGCCGGCTCGGTGCTGGTCGCCATCCCCACGTTGGTGATCTTCTTCCTGCTCCAGAAGCAGTTCGTCCGGGGGCTCACCCTCGGCGCCTCGAAGGGCTGACCTCGCCGGCCGCCCGGCCCCGTCACGGATGGTGACGGGGCTGGGCGTGCCCTGACGGAGAAATGAGCGGCCATGACGAACCCGTCCGTCATCCACCTGCGCCGGGCGGCGACCAGCCTGGTGCTCGACGCGCGTGGCCCGGGCCTGCCCCGGGTCGTGCACTGGGGTGCCGACCTGGGCCCGCTGCCCGCCGACGACCTGCCCGCGCTGGTCGACGCCACCATCCCGCCGGTGGTGCCGAGCAGCTTCGACGCGCCGACCGTGCTGTCGCTGCTGCCCGAGGCGAGCGCCGGCTGGAGCGGCCGGCCGGGACTCGCTGGCCACCGCGACGGCGCCGCCTGGTCCACCGCCTTCCGACTCGACCGGCTCGACGTCGCCGACGGCACCACGACCGCCGGCGCGGCGGGACCGGCGGCGGCCCCGCCGGCCCGGAACCGGGCCGCGTGGCCCTCGGCAATGACCCGGTGCGCGTATCCGAAACCGACGACGACCGGGACGGGCCCGGCGCGGCCCGGGTGACCGTGCGGGCGTCGGACCCGGCGGCGGCCCTCTCCCTCACCGTCGAGCTCACCCTCGACCCGACCGGCCTGCTGACGCTGCGGCACCGGCTGCGCAACGACGGCGACGCCCCCTACGAGCTGCGGGAGCTGACCCCGGTGCTGCCGGTGCCGGCGGTCGCCACCGAACTGCTCGACCTCACCGGACGCTGGTGCCGGGAACGCGCGCCGCAGCGGCACCCGTGGCCGATGGGCGCCTGGGTGCGGGAGGGCCGGCACGGGCGGACCGGGCATGACGCCACGCTGCTGCTGGTGGCCGGCACGCCCGGCTTCGGCTTCGGCCACGGCGAGGTGTGGGCGGTGCACACGGCCTGGAGCGGCGACCACGTCACCGTCGCCGAACGCCGGCCCACCGGCGAGTCCACCCTGGGCGGTGGGGAACTCCTCGCCCCCGGCGAGATCGTGCTCACCCCCGGCGAGGAATACCCCACTCCCCTGCTGTACGCGGTGCATTCCGCCGCCGGCCTGGACGGGCTCAGCGACGTGCTGCACCGCCACCTGCGGGCCCGGCCCGAGCACCCGGGCACGCCCCGACCGGTCACCCTGAACGTCTGGGAGGCCGTCTACTTCGACCACGACCTGGCCCGGCTCAGCGCGCTGGCCGACCGGGCCGCCGAGGTGGGCGTGGAGCGGTTCGTGCTCGACGACGGCTGGTTCCGGGGCCGCCGGCACGACCGGGCCGGCCTGGGCGACTGGTACGTCGACGACGGGGTCTGGCCGGACGGGCTGCAACCGCTGATCGACCACGTGCGCGGGCACGGGATGCAGTTCGGGCTCTGGGTCGAGCCGGAGATGGTCAATCCCGACTCCGACCTGTTCCGCGCCCACCCGGACTGGGTGCTCGCCACACCGGGCCGGCTGCCCCCCGAATGGCGCCACCAGCAGGTGCTCGACCTGGCCCACCCGGGGGCGTACGCGCACCTGCTCGGCCGGCTCGACGCGCTGCTCACCGAGCACCCGGGGATCGCGTACCTGAAGTGGGACCACAACCGCGACCTCACCGAGGCCGGACACCGCGGCCGGCCGGGGGTGCACGCGCAGACCGTGGCGGTCTACCGGCTGCTCGACGAGCTGCGCCGCCGGCATCCCGGCGTGGAGATCGAGAGCTGCTCCTCCGGCGGGGCGCGGGTCGACCTGGAGATCCTGCGCCGCACCGACCGGGTCTGGGCCAGCGACTGCAACGACGCCCTGGAACGGCTCGCCATCCAACGCTGGACCGGGCTGCTGCTCCCGCCCGAGCTGGTCGGCACCCACATCGGGCCGGAGCGCTCGCACACCACCCACCGGGTGCACGACCTGGGCTTCCGGGCCGTCACCGCGCTCTTCGGCCACCACGGCATCGAGTGGGACATCGGGTCCATCGACGCCGCGCAGCGCGCCGAGCTGGCCGCCTGGGTCGCGCTGCACAAGCGGCTCCGCCCGCTGCTGCACTCCGGCCGGGTGGTCCGGGTCGACCACCCGGACCCGGCCGTGCAGGCCCACGGCGTCATCGCCCACGACGGCTCCCAGGCGGTGTACGCGGTGTCCCGGCTGACCACCTCCGCCGCACAGGTGCCCGGAGCGGTACGCCTGCCCGGCCTCGACCCGACCCGTCGCTACGCGGTACGCCCGCCGGCGGGCCTGCCGGAGCCGGCGGTGCTGCAGCTGACCGAGCCGGGCTGGCTGCCGAAGGGGGTCACCCTGAGCGGGGCGGTGCTGGGCACAGTCGGGGTGCAACTGCCGGCGCTGCACCCGGAACAGGCGCTGCTGCTGGAGGTCACCGCGGTCGGCTGAGAAAGTTCGAAGTTTTCTTGCCGACGGATGTCGAGAACCGGGGCGGCGGCTTCTACCTACGGGTGCAAGCACCGAGAATCGGTGCTCGGACGTGAGGAGCCAGCCGTGAAGTACATGCTGCTGATGCAGTTCAGCGCCGCCGGGACCGACTTCCCCCCGATCGACACCTGGACGCCGGACGAGATCGCCGCGCACATCGCGTTCATGCACGAGGTGAACGAGAAGCTTTCCGCTGCCGGCGAGCGGGTCCAGGCCGAGGGGCTGGGCGGGCCGCAGCAGGCCCGCATCGTCCGGGCCGGCGCGGGCGGCGCACCCGTGGTCACCGAGGGGCCCTTCGCCGAGACCAAGGAGTTCCTCGCCGGCTGGTGGATCGTCGACTGCGAGACCCCGCAGCGGGCGGTCGAGATCGCCGCCCACATCTCCACCGCGCCGGGCCCCGGCGGCCGGCCGCTCAACATGCCGATCGAGGTCCACCCGGTGATGTCGGCACCGACGCAGGAGCTGTGACGACTGGAGACCCCGGACCGCACCGTCGAGGACCTGCTGCGCGAACTGGCGCCGCAGGTCCTCGGCGTGCTCGCCCGCCGCTTCGGTGACTTCGCCACCGCCGAGGACGCCGTGCAGGAGGCGCTGCTCGACGCGGCCACCCAGTGGCCCGCCGATGGCCTGCCGGACAACCCGCGCGGCTGGCTGGTGCAGGTCGCGTACCGCCGGATGATCGAGCTGGTCCGGGCCGAAACGGCCCGGCGCGAGCGGGAGGACCGCGCCGCCCGGCGGGAGCCCGACCGGCGGCTGACGGCCCCGGCGGCGGACGAGTCGCTGGCCACGGACCGGGACGACACCCTCGTGCTGCTCTTTCTCTGCTGCCATCCCACGCTGTCGACCGCGTCGGCGATCGCGCTGACGCTGCGCGCCGTCGGGGGGCTCAGCACCGCCGAGATCGCCCGGGCGTTCCTGGTGCCCGAGGCCACCATGGCCCAGCGGATCAGCCGCGCCAAGCAGCGCATCCGGGACTCCGGGGTGCCGTTCCGGCTGCCCGACCCGCGGGAGCGGCAGGAGCGGCTGGCGGCCGTGCTGCACGTGCTCTACCTGATCTTCACCGAGGGGCACACCGCCACCCTCGGCCCCGACCTGCGCCGGGTCGACCTGTCGGAGGAGGCGGTCCGGCTGGCCCGGGCCATGCACGCGCTGCTGCCCGACGACAGTGAGGTCGCCGGGCTGCTCGCGCTGATGCTGCTCACCGACGCCCGGGCCGCCGCCCGCACCGGCCCGTCCGGCGAGCTGATCTCGCTGGCCGACCAGGACCGGTCCCGCTGGGACGCGACCGCGATCGCCGAGGGCACCGCGCTGGTCACCCGGGCGATGGCCCGGGGGCCGGTCGGGCCGTACCAGCTCCAGGCCGCCATCGCCGCGCTGCACGACGAGGCGCCGACCGCCGAGACCACCGACTGGCCGCAGATCCTGGCCCTCTACCAGGTGCTCGAACGGCTCTCCGGCAATCCGGTGGTGGCGCTCAACCGGGCGGTGGCGACGGCCATGGTGGAGGGTCCGGAGGCCGGCCTCGCCGCGCTCGCCACCCTCGCCGCCGACCCCCGGCTGGCCGGGCACCATCGGCTCGACGCGGCCCGGGCGCACCTGTACGAGATGGCCGGGGAGCGGGATCGGGCGGTGGTGCACTACCGGGCGGCGGCCGGCGGCACGACCAGCCTGCCCGAGCAGCACTACCTGCGGATGCGGGCGGCCCGGCTGTCAGTGGGCGAGTAGGACGTCCGGGCCCCACTCCATCCGCACCGAGGACTTTCGCCCGCTTCACCGGGCTGGGGAGCTACCGGTCGACGCAGTACTCGGCGGCAGGAGGCGTCCGATGGTCACTCCGAACCATTCTGCCGATCCACTGGAAGAGACTCAGTTGACTCCCCCGGGGTTTGAGCTGACAGATCCGGCCAGCTCCCAACTCACTCGGGGGCATGCTTTCGATCCTCGGTGGATATCCGGTCGACGCGACGATTGCGTAACCGTCGTTCACGCTCACCACGAGCACAGACCGTTCGTTCTGTTTGCCCGCCTCTCCGATGTTCACCCGCGTCAGGCCGTCCACCACGCGCCCCACGGCGATCCGGGAGAGGCTGTACCGGGGCCAGGCCGACTCGGCGAGACCCTCCCCGACGACGCCGCGAGGACGATGATCGCAACGACCGCGATCCGCCTGCGATGACACGCCAGTCGGCGGCCGAGCCTGATCCAGCCGAGACTCACCGCGAAGGCGGCGAACTGCAACCCCAGGTAGTTCAACGGAACGAAGATCGCGAAGCCGGCTGCGAGGCCACCCGCCAACCAGTTGGTGGCAGGGAGACTCCAGTCCAGCCACCCGCGTTGCCGGGCGAGATAGACGAACGAAGCCGCAATGGTCGGCAGGAACAGCGGCAGCAGCAGCGCCGTGAGGCCGAGTGCGTTTCCCTCCTGCATGATCGAACGAAGGAGGACGGTCTGACCGGTCATCCCCCTACGTCCGGCCTGGAGACGCAAGCGCCGTGGCATGAGAGCTGGCATCACGTGAAGGTACAGAGCGCGGTCGACGACGTCCTCGTTGTGTCGTCCATGTGATCCAGCCCGTAGTCCGGTAGCCAGCACGACCGACGCAGCTCGCGCGTACCCGAAAGGAAGGTGGCCGGGTCCGTGCGGACCCGGCCACCGGTGGTACGACCTGGGTCAGCTCGCGGTGCAGGTCACCGCGGGCGCGGTGTTGGTGCCGTTCCAGCTGGCGATGAAGCCGAAGCTGGTGCTGGCTCCGACGCCGAGCCGGCCGTTGTACTCGACGTTGCGGGCGGTGTACGCCGCGCCGGAACTGGTCAGCGCGGCGTTCCAGGACTGGCTGACCGTCTGGCCGTTGGCGAAGGTCCACTTCGTCGTCCACCCGGTGATGGCGGCCGAGCCGGCGGTCACCTTGACCTCACCCTGGAAACCGCCCTGCCACTGGTTGACGATGGTGTAGCTGGCCGTGCAGCCACCGGCCGGGGGCGTGGTGGGCGGCGGGGTCGTCGGGGTGGGAGTCGTCGGGGTCGGCGTGCTACCGGAGTAGACCGAGGCCTCCTTGGCGGTGGCCTTGATGCCGTTGGCGCCGTTGAAGATCCGCTGGCCCCAGCTGGTCAGCTGGGCCGGGTCGAAGTTGGTGGCCATGTCGAGGTACTCGACGCCGCCGCCGTTGCCGCTCCACGACCAGCCGAGCCAGCCGATCCGGTTGGCCTGGCTGTAGGAGAGGATGGTGTCCTCGTCCGGGTTGCCGTCGGAGTGGTTGAAGCCGAACTCGCCGACCACGATGGGCAGCCCGGCGCTGCGGAACCGCCCGAGGTAGTCGGTGATCTCGGCGGCGGTGTCGAAGACGCCGTACATGTGGATCGAGAAGACGGTGTTCTTCGCCGGGTCGGCGTTGAACACCGTCGCCGCGTTGTCCCGCATGGTGAAGGACCAGTCCTGGCCCCAGTTCGGGGCGTCCACCATGATGGTGTGCGCGAGACCGCCGGCGCGCAGCCGCTTGATCGCGTTGGCGGTGTCGGTGGCCCAGGTCGCGTAGCCCTGGTTGCCGTACGGCTCGTTGCCGATGTTGACGATGACGTACTTCTCCTGGCCGTTGAGCGCGTCGGCGATGCTCAGCCAGTAGTCGACCGCCCGGTCGAGGGTGATCGCGCCGCTCTGCTCGCCGTAGCCGGTGGTGTCGTGCACCTCCAGTACGCAGATCAGCCGGTTGGCCTTGCAGAGCGAGATGACGTTGCTGACGTCGGCGGCGCTGTTCTTGGCCCAGCGGTCGCCGCTGGCCAGCACCACCCGGACGGTGTTCGCGCCCAACGCCTTCACGTTGGCGAAGGAGCTGGTCTGCTGCGGGTACCAGGTGTGGGCGTGGTTGACGCCGCGCATGACGAACTCAGTGCCGTTGGCGTCGTAGAGGCGGCCGTTGGCGACCGAGAAGCCGGAGGCGGCGTGGGCCGGCTGGACGAACGCGAAGACGGCGGCGAGGACGGTGAGCAGGGCGGCGCCGGCGACGGAGAGTCGCTTTCTCATGGCTTTCCTCAGGAAGTGTCGACCCCGTTGCCCTGGCGGGGTTGCGGTGGTTGGTGACGGTCGTGGCGGCTTGTAGCCCGGCAGCCGCCGCTCGACTCCCTGGTCGTGCGCAGGCATCAGCGTAGGACGATGCGTTCGGGAAAGCAACCGGTTAAGTGAGCGGCCGTTCGGCGGAACGGCCTGTGGCGGCCCACGGCGACCGCGAGCCGCCACAGGGGCGGTCATCCCCACCACAAGGATGTGACGCCACCGGCTCTGAACCGGTTAAGCCCGGACCCTAGGCTCCGCCTCGCGCTCCCGTCAAGGGCGGCCGCCGGGGAGCCGCCGTACCGACCTCGTGGGATCACCGCCACGGGTGACGGCCGCGCCGGAACGGGACAGGTGGGGTTGACCGGCACCGGGCGGGGTATCCCGTGACGATCGTGGGGCGGAAGGAGAAACCAGGATGGTCACCGTCGGCTACACCCTGATGTGCGAGCAGGCCGGCCCGAAGCAACTGGTCGACTACGCGGTGCGGGCGGAGGCCGCCGGCTTCGACCAGCTGGTGATCTCCGACCACTACTACCCGTGGCTGGACTCCCAGGGCCACTCCCCGTACGCCTGGTCGGTGCTCGGCGCGGTCGCGCACGCCACCAGCCGCGCCGAGCTGATGTCCTTCGTGACCTGCCCGATCCTGCGCTACCACCCGGCCGTCGTGGCGCAGAAGGCCAGCACCGTCGGCGCGCTCTCCGACGGCCGGTTCACCCTCGGCCTCGGTGCCGGCGAGAACCTCAACGAGCACGTGGTCGGCGGCTGGCCGCACGTGCAGCAGCGGCACGAGATGTTCGAGGAGGCGTTGCAGATCATCCGGCCGCTACTCAACGGCGAGACGCTGACCTTCTCCGGCAACCACTTCGACGTCCCCGAGGCGTACCTGTGGGATCGGCCGGACCAGCCCGTCCCGATGGCCGTCGCGGCCTCCGGGCCGTCGTCGGCCGCGCTCGCCGCCGAGTACGCCGACGGCATCGTCGCCACCGAACCCGACCGCCGGATCATCCAGCTCTACGACGACGCGGGCGGCGCCGGCCAGCCTCGCTACGGCCAGGTGGCCATCTGCTACGGCCCGGACGAGGCCGAGTGCCGCAAGCTCGTGCACGACCAGTTCCGCTGGTTCGGCATGGGCTGGAAGGTCAACGCCGACCTGCCCGGGCCGGAGTCCTTCGCCGCCGCCACCCAGTACGTCCGCGAGGAGGACGTGGCCGAGGGCATCCCCTGCGGCCCCGACGTCGACCGGCACGTCGAGGCGTTCAAGCAGTTCGTCGACGCGGGCTTCACCCACGTGGCGGTCGTGCAGGTCGGCGGCGAGACCCAGCCGATGTTCCTGGACTGGGCGCAGGAGGAACTGCTCCCCCGGCTGCGCGAGCTGTGAGGCTCCGGCAGACCCGCCCCGGGCGCTTCGGGGCGTCCGAGCTGCGGCTCGCCCTGGCCGCACCCCGCCCGGCCGCCGGCCTCACCAGCGAGTGGCGGCTGGTGGACGGGCTGCGGACGCACACCCGCCGCTCCCGGAACCCGGGCAGCGACGTGCCGCCGGTGGTGCTGGTGCACGGGCTCGCGGTGTCCCACCGCTACCTCACCCCGCTGGCCGTGGAACTCTCGGCCACCCATCCGGTGTACGCGCCGGACCTGCCCGGCTTCGGGCTGACCGAGCGCCCCGGGCGGGCGTACGACGTCGGCCGGCACGCCGCGTTCCTGGCGGCCTGGCTGACCGCGTACCGGCTGCCGCCGGTCTGCCTGGTGGGGCACTCGTTCGGTGCGGAGGTCGTCGCCGCGTTGGCGGCCCGCCGGCCCGGGGCGGTCCGCGCGCTGGTGCTGGCCGGTCCGACCAGCGACCCGGCCGCCCGCTCCCGCCGGGGCCTGGTCGGCCGCTGGCTGCTGGACACCGTGGCGGAGGCGCCGCTGCAGGCACCCGTGCTGCTCCGCGACGTCTGGGACGCTCGTCCCTGGCGGGTCGCCGCCACCGTGTCGCACTCCGTCCACAACCGAGTGGAGGAGGACCTGGTCCGGGTCGCCGCGCCGACCCTGGTGCTGGCCGGCGCCCGGGACACCGTGGTGCCGCCGGCCTGGCGCGCCCAGGTGGGCCGGCTGGTCCCCCACGCCCGGGCGGCGACCGTGCCCGGCGCCGCGCACAACGTGGTCACCACCGCACCCCGGCAGGTGGCCGACGCGATCCGTGCCCTGCTCGCCCCCGACCCTGACAAGGTGGAACCATGCGCATCGGAAACACGGAGGTCCGATTCCTCGGCGGCGGCCTCGGCTGCCTGCTGATGATTCTCTTCTCGATCCTCGCCTCGGTCGTGCTGACGGTGCTGCTCAACGTCATCCTCTGAGCCTCCGGCCCGCTGCCGCCCCTTTCGGTCAGAGCGGGCGCCAGTTCGTCGGGTCGGTGGGGCTGGCGACCAGGCGGATGGCGGCGGCCAGGCGGAGTGCCCCGGAGCGGCCACCGACAGCCTTCAGGGCGGCCGAGGACTCGGTACCGACCTCGACAACGCAGTCGCGGCAGCCGGGCACCTGCGCGACCCGGTAGGCGCCCAGGCCCTTCGGCCCGTCCACCGCCGCGGCGACCCGGCCGTCCACCCGGAGCTCGGAGCGGCCCAGTTCGCTGCCGTCCCTGCCCCACATCCCGTTGCTCACGCCGATCGAGAGGTCCCCGTTCGGCTGCTGGCCGGTCCCGCCCGGCATGCGGTAGTACGTGGTCGCGTTCAGCCACCTGCCCTCCCAGGTGCGCAGCTCCATGCCGGCCAGCGTGGCGCGGGGTGGGACGTCGACCGGCCGGAACGGCACGGTGACGCGCTCGTCCTGCCAGGTCAGCCCGGCCGCGACCTGACGCGCGACCTCGTCCGGCCGCGCCGTGCTCCGGACGGTGACGGAGATCCAGCCGCCCGGGGCGTACTGCCACGACAGCACCGTCTGCTCCCGGTTGCCCTGCAGGTACGCCGGATGCCCGTCCACCGACGTGACCGACGTGCCGGGAGCCTGCGTCGAGGGCACCTGGCCCGTCAGCCCGGAGCCGAGCTGCGGCGAGAAGATGTCGACTCCCCGCGCGCCCATCCGGACCGTGACCGAGCCCGCGATGGCCATCATCGGTCCCGGCTCGATCGGGCCGCCCGGCTCCAGCGGGTCGGGCACGTTCGCATCCACCGACTGGATCGCGACGCCGGTGCGGCTCGCCTGGTGGATGGCGCCCGGCGGCACCCACCCGAGCCGGAACGACCGCCGGGTCGGGTCGAACCGCGCGGGCGCCACCGTCGGCGCCCTGCCCCGGGTCGTGACGGGGCCGGCCGGTGCGGCGGTGGAGCGCTTCGGGGGCGGCCGTGGGGG
>NZ_JAEVHN010000092.1:0-15035 GCF_016803375.1 Micromonospora sp. 4G55 | reverse complement strand
GCCCAGACGTCGGCGACCTCCAGCGCGCCACCGGTGCGCCCTCGCCGTCGCTGAGCACCAGCGTGCGGCGTCCCGGGTCGGCCGGGTCCAGCACAGCGGCCAGCGTCGCCGGCACCTGGAGGGTCACCGGCACCGGCCATGGCGTGCCGTCGGCGAGCCGGCCGCGACGCTGCAGCGAGGCCAGGTCGGCGCGGGTCATGAAGCCGGTCAGCGGCGCGTACGCCCCGGTCAGCAACAGCTCCAGATCGGCCAGCTCACCCGGGCGCGGCGTGTACGCCGGCGCGTCCCGAAGCACCTCGTCGGGCAGCACCCACCCGTTGCTCATCCGTACCCCTCACTCGCCGACCGGCACACAGTTTCGCAGCCGACCGGCGATCGGTCGAGAGCGCCACTCCACTGCGGCCCGGGCGGTTGGGAACGGCTCAACCGGTCGGGGTGAGCGGGGCGGCCCCGAACGAGACCGCGAACCGCTTGCACCAGATGGACACGCTGGTCAGCCCGGTCAGGTCGGTGCCCGGCGGGATGTCGTACGCCTGGTCGCCACGGTTGCCCTTGAGCCGGCCCAGCTCGACCCACCGGCCGTCGTCGAAGACGTCCCAGCCGGCGCGGCCGGCGCGTACCGGCTGATCGGTCAGCCAGACCCGCAGGTCGGGGCCGTTGGAGGTAGCCAGGCCCACCAGTTCCAGCCGGTGCCGCCCGTCGCCGACGCGGACGACCCGGGCGGTGCCCGAGGTGTCGTGCTCGTGGGTGACGAACTCTCCCCGGCTGAGCAGCGTCGGCCGGGCCGGGGTCGGCGTCGGCCCGGCCGTCCCGCGCCCCCCGTGGGCGCGGGACCGACCGACGGCGTGGCGGCCACGTCCACGTCGGACAGCCGCTCGGCGACCCGGGTGTCGGTGACCGCCTTCCAGGGCTGGAACCACCAGAGCCCGACGGCCGCCCCGGCGGTGAGCAGGACGACGACGGTCCAGGTCAGCGGCGTACGCAGCAGGCGGGTGAGCACGTCGCCCAGTCTGCCGGGCCCGGCCGCCCCGGTCATCGCGCCGCCGGGTTACGAAACCCTTACCGAGGGCTCGGGCCGGGGCACGGAATCCGACCGGTGTCCCCCGGACGGGTTCTCAGGGGCGACCCCGGGCGATTCCTGATACCCGCACGGGCGTCGGCTTCCTACGCTGACGGGCGTGACACTCATAGCGACCGAGTCGCTGACCAAGACGTACGGGGGTCGGGTCACCGCGTTGGCCGACCTGACCGTCGCGGTGGAGCCCGGGATCATCGGCCTGGTGGGCGCGAACGGCGCCGGCAAGTCGACCCTGATCAAGATCCTGCTGGGCCTGCTCGCCCCGACCGGCGGCCGGGTCTCCGTCCTCGGCCTCGACCCGACCACCGACCCGGCGGCCGTACGGGCCCGGGTGGGTTACATGCCCGAGCACGACGCGCTGCCGCCCGACCTCACCGCCGCCGAGTTGGTCACCCACCTCGGCCGGATCAGCGGCCTGCCCCGGACGACGGCCCGCGAGCGGGCGTCCGAGGCGCTGCGGCACGTCGGCCTCTACGAGGAGCGCTACCGGCCGGTCGGCGGCTACTCGACCGGCATGAAGCAGCGGGTCAAGCTGGCCCAGGCCCTGGTGCACGACCCGGATCTGCTGCTGCTCGACGAGCCGACCAACGGCCTCGACCCGGCCGGCCGGGACGACATGCTCGCACTGGTGCACCGGATCGGCACCGAGTTCGGCATCTCCGTGCTGGTCTGCTCGCACCTGCTCGGCGAGGTGGAGCGGATCTGCGACACGCTGGTCGCCATCGACGGCGGGCGGCTGCTGCGGGCCGGCCCGATCGCCGCCATGACCTCCGCCACCGACGTGCTCGCCGTCGAGGTCAGCGAGGGTACGGACGAACTGGCCACCCGGCTCGCCGCGCTCGACCTGCCGGTCAGCCGGGACGGGCGGATGCTGCTCGTCCCGCTCGCCGACGAGGCCACCTACGACCTGATCCTCGGCGCGGTCGCCGAGCTGGACCTGCCGCTGCACCGGCTCGACCAGCGGCGGCACCGGGTGGCCGAACTCTTCGCCACGAGGGAGCCCAGCCATGTCTGAGCCGACCGGCGTCATCCACGACATCGGCTACCAGCGCTACACCGGCCCCCGCCTCGGCCGCCGGCACGTCTTCGGCGCGCTCTACCTGCACGGCCTGCGGGCTGCCTTCGGGCTGGGTCGCAGCGCCAAGGCCAAGATTTTCCCCTGGCTGGTGGTCGGCATCGTCACCCTGGTGGCCGCCGGCGCCACCGCGGTCCGCAGCCAGATCGGCGAGGTGGTGATGACGTACGCCCAGTTCGCCGACTCGATGAGCTGGCTGGTCATCTTCTTCGCCGCGGTGGCCGCGCCGGAGTTGGTCTCCCGCGACCTGCGCAGCGGCGTGCTGCCGCTGTACTTCTCCCGGCCGCTGCCGCGCGGCGACTACGCCCTGGCCAAGCTGCTGGCCCTGGTCAGCGCGCTCTGGCTGCTGCTCGGCGGGCCGCAGCTGGTGATGTTCCTCGGCGCGGCGTTCACCACCGGCGACGGGATGCGCGGCGTCTGGAACGAGCTGCTCGACCTGCTGCCGGGGCTGCTCTACGCCGGCCTCTGGGCGGTCGTCTTCGCCTCGGTCGGCCTGCTGGTCGCCTCGCTCACCGGCAAGCGGGCGTTCGCCGCCGGCGGGATCGTGGCGGTCTTCCTGATGACCACCCCGATCGTCGGCACCCTGTCCATCCTGCCCTCCCACACCGTCAACCAGCTGGCCGGACTCGGCTCGCCGTCGACGATCGTGCAGGGGGTCGGCATCTGGTCGCTGGGCGACCTGCTGGTCTCCGAGGACCAGGGCGGACCGGACATCGGCGGCTTCGGCCCGGTCTACGCCCTCGCCGCCGTGCTGCTGGTCGCCGGCTGCGTCGCCCTGCTGCTGCTGCGATACCGGAAGGTGGCCGCCCGATGACCACGATCAGCGCCGATCCCACGGCGAGCGTCCCGACCACCGCCACCAGCACCCTCGACCTGGCCGGGGTGTCCCGCTGGTACGGCAACGTGGTGGCGGTCAACGACATCACCATGCGGCTGGGCCCCGGGGTCACCGGCCTGCTCGGCCCGAACGGCGCCGGCAAGACGACCCTGCTGCACATGATGGCCGGCTTCCTCGCCCCGTCCCGGGGCGCGGTGACCCTGGACGGCGAGCCGACCTGGCGCCACCCGGAGGTCTACCGCCGGCTCGGGCTGGTCAGCGAGCGGGAGGCGGTGCACACCTTCCTCACCGCGTACGAGTTCGTGCTGGCCAGCGCGAAGCTGCACCGGCTGCCCGATCCGGCGGCGGCAGCCCGACGGGCGATCGCCCTGGTCGAGCTGGAGGGCGCCCAGGACCGGCGGATCGGGACGTACTCCAAGGGCATGCGGCAGCGCGCCCGGGTCGCCGCGGCGCTGGTGCACGACCCGCAGGTGCTGCTGCTCGACGAGCCGTTCAACGGGATGGACCCGCGCCAACGGCTGCACATGATGGGGCTGCTGCACTCCCTCGGTGACGCGGGCCGGACGATCCTGTTCAGTTCGCACATCCTGGAGGAGGTCGAGCAGGTCTCCGGCACCGTGCAGGTGATGGTGGCCGGCCGGCTCGCCGCCTCCGGGGACTTCCGGACCATCCGCCGGCTGATGACCAACCGGCCGCACTTGTTCACCGTCCGCTCCACCGACGACCGGGCGTTGGCGGTCGCGCTGATGGCCGAGCCCTCGGTCACCGGCGTCGAGCTGGACCGCACCGGCCTGACCGTCAAGGCCGGCGACTACGGCGCCTTCACCCGGGCGCTGCCGAAGATCGCGCTGGCCCACGGCGTCCGGGTCCGGCAGTTGCTGCCCGAGGACGAGTCCCTGGAGAGCGTCTTCTCCTACCTGGTGGAGGCCTGATGTCGACCGTTTCCTGGATCACCGCGCGCGGGCTGTTCGGCCGGCGTCGCTTCCTGATCCTGCTGCCGTTGCCGCTCCTGCTGCTCGGGCTGGCGCTGCTCTGCCGGTCGCTCGGGGTCGAGCCGGGTGACTGGGGGCCGCCGGTGCTGGTCGGCCTCGGCCTGGCCGTGGTGCTGCCGGTGGTCGCCCTGATCGTGGGCACCGGCGTGCTGGGCGCCGAGATCGACGACGGCACCGTCGTGCACATCCTCACCAAGCCGCTGCCGCGCTGGCAGATCGTGCTGCCGAAGCTGGCGGTGGCCACCGTGGTCAGCGCGACCACCGTCGCCATGCCGCTCTTCGTCGCGGGCGTGCTCGCCGATTCGGTACGCCTCGGGCTGGCCCTCGCCGCCGCCTCGGCGCTCGGCGCGCTGGCGTACTCGGCGCTGTTCCTGGCGCTGAGCCTGCTCACCCGGCGGCCGGTCCTGCTCGGGCTGGTCTACGTGCTGATCTGGGAGGGGTTGCTGGGCAACTTCGTCCGCGGCACGAAGGTGCTCTCGATCCAGCAGTGGGTGATCGCCATGGCCGACCGGATGGCCCCCACCGACCTGCTGTCGACCACCGTCTCCGTCCCCGTCGCGGCGGTGCTGACCGGCGTGGTGGCGGTGGGCTTCACCATCCTGGCGATCGACCGCCTCCGCTCCTTCAGCATGGCCGGCGAAACCAGCTGACCCACCCGGGGGATGCGTTTTCAGAGAAAGAGTGGCCATTCAGCGCGCTGAGGCCACTCTTTCTCTGAAACTGCGTGCGTCTGGGGGTGGGGGTCAGAAGGCGGCGGCGATGACGAGTTCGGGGGTGCGGTCGGGGAGCAGGTCGAGTTTGGCGATGCGGCCGGCGGCGCGGAGGTCGTCGGCGATCAGGGTGAGCTGCTCCAGCAGGGCGGCGGGGCCGAGCGCCTCGGCCAGCGGCACCTCCGCCTTCATCGACAGCTTCCGTTCCGACTTGGCCCGGCGCACCTGGCCGAGCGCGTCCCCGGCCAGCCGCAGCAGGTGCGGGTCGGCGGGGCCCTCGATCGCCCGCCCCACCTCGTAGGTGGTCGGCCAGGTGGCCCGGTGCACCGAGCCGTACCGCCACCAGGACCAGACCTCCTCGGCCACGTACGGCAGGACCGGGGCGAAGAGCCGCAACTGCACCGACAACGCGGTGGCCAGCGCCGCCCGGGCCGACTCGGCACCCGGCCCGGAGCCGTAGGCGCGCTCCTTCACCAGCTCGATGTAGTCGTCGCAGAACCGCCAGAAGAACGCCTCGGTGACCTGGAGCGCTGCCGTGTGGTCGTACGCGTCGAAGGCGGACGTCGCGGCGGCGACCACGCCGGAGAGTTCGGCGAGCATGGCGGTGTCCAGCGGCGCGGTCGCCGGGGCGCGCAACGCGTCCGCGGCGCCCAGCCCCAGGGCGAACCGGGAGGCGTTGAGCAGCTTGGTGGCGAGCCGCCGGCCCACCTTGATCTGCGCCGGGTCGAAGGCCAGGTCCATGCCGGGCTTGCCGTTGGCCGCCCAGTACCGCACCGCGTCGGAGCCGTGCTGCTCCAGCAGCGCCATCGGAGTGACCACGTTCCCCTTGGACTTGGACATCTTCTTCCGGTCCGGGTCGAGGATCCAGCCGGAGAGCACCGCGTCCCGCCAGGGCAGCACGCCGTGCTCCAGGTGGGCACGGACCACGCTGGAGAAGAGCCAGGTCCGGATGATCTCCTGCCCCTGCGGGCGCAGGTCCATCGGGAAGACCCGGCTGAACAGGTCCGGGTCGGTCTCCCACCCGCCGACGATCTGCGGGGTGAGCGAGGAGGTCGCCCAGGTGTCCAGCACGTCCGGCTCGCCGATGAAGCCACCCGGCAGCCCGCGCTGCGACTCCTCGAAACCGGGCGCCGGATCGCTGGACGGATCGACCGGCAGCATCGCCTCGTCCGGCGTGAGAGGGTGGGACCAGTCCGGCTCGCCAACGTCGTCGAGCCGGTACCACACCGGCACCGGCACCCCGAAGAAGCGCTGCCGACTGACCAGCCAGTCACCGGTCAGCCCGCCCACCCAGTGGTCGTACCGGTGCTTCATGTGCTCCGGCACCCAGCGCAGCTCGCCGCCCCGGGCCAGCAACTGGTCCCGCAGGCCGGCGTCCCGCCCGCCGTTGCGCAGGTACCACTGGCGGGTCGAGACGATCTCCAGTGGCCGGTCGCCGCGCTCGTAGAACTTCACTGGGTGGGTGATCGCCCGCGGCTCGCCGACCAGGTCACCGGCGTCGGCCAGCAGCTGCACCATGGTCCGCCGGGCTCCGTTGACGGTCTGCCCGGCCAGGGCGGCGTACGGCTCGGCCGGCACCCCGTGCGGCGGCTCCGGCAGCAGCCGGCCGTCCCGGCCGATCACCACCCGGGTGTCCAGCTGCAGTTCCCGCCACCAGGTCACGTCGGTCAGGTCGCCGAAGGTGCAGACCATCGCGATGCCGGTGCCCTTGGCCGGGTCCGCCACCGGGTGCGCGTGCACCGGCACCTCGACGGCGAAGACCGGGCTCCGCACCGAGTGGCCCACCAGGTCCGCGTACCGCTCGTCGTCGGGGTGGCAGACCAGCGCCACGCAGGCCGGCAGCAGCTCCGGCCGGGTGGTGTCGATCAGCACCTCGCGCCCGCCCGGCCCGGTGAACCGCAGCCGGTGGTACGCCCCGGGCCGCTCCCGGTCCTCCAGTTCCGCCTGAGCCACCGCGGTGGCGAAGCCGACGTCCCAAAGCGTCGGCGCCTCCGCCTGGTACGCCTCGCCCCGGGCCAGGTTGCGCAGGAACGCCCGCTGGCTCGTCGCCCGCGCCACCCGCCCGATCGTCGTGTACGTCAGCGACCAGTCCACCGACAGCCCGAGCCGCCGCCACAGCGCCTCGAAGACCTGCTCGTCGGCGGCGGTCAGCCGCTCGCACAGCGCCACGAAGTTGCGCCGGTCGACCGGGGTCGGGTCCTTCCGCCGCTCCTCGCTCACCGGCGTCGCCGGTGGCTGCCAGTGCGGGTCGTACGGCAGCGACGGGTCGCAGCGCACCCCGTAGACGTTCTGCACCCGCCGTTCGGTGGGCAGGCCGTTGTCGTCCCAGCCCATCGGGTAGAAGACCGTCCGGCCGCGCATCCGCTGGAAGCGGGCCACCATGTCGGTGTGCGTGTACGAGAAGACGTGCCCCATGTGCAGCTCGCCCGATACGGTCGGCGGCGGGGTGTCGATCGCGTACACGTCCGACCGCTCCTTCGAACGGTCGAACGCGTACGTGCCCTCCTCCTGCCAGTGCCGCGCCCAGGTCTCCTCGAGCCCGTCCAGGGTGGGACGCTCGGGGACGCCGGTGCGGGCCGTCCTCGCCGTATCAGTCATCCGTCGATCGTAGGCAGCCCACGTCGGCCTGCCCACGGCTTATCGCCGGTGTCGCCTAACGGTTCGAGGAGCCGATCGGGTTGAGCAGCGGGCCGCGGGTGGCGAGCTGGATGCCGAGGCCGGTGTTGGCGTTCACCCGGTCCAGGATGGTGGAGACCGGCATGTAGAAGTTCTGCTCGTTCGGGTTCGTGCAGGCGCCGCTGCCCGGGTCGCCGTCGTTCAGGATGCCGAGCGCCCGGCCGTCGGACTCGGTGAAGAGCGGGCCGCCGCTGTCACCGGGGCGGGCGCAGACCCGCACGCCGATGCGACCGTTGGTCTTGCCGGTGACCGTGCCGCAGCGGGTGCCGGGGACGTAGCCGTCGCCCGCCCCCGAGTCGACGTACACCTCGCCCGCCTTGGGCGTGTACGCCGAGCCGGTCGCGCAGACCACCCAACCGACCTGCACCGCGCTGTAGGCGGTGTATCCGGTGATCTTCACGTCGTGGCTGCCCTTGGTGGCGCAGGCCGGGTTGTCCGTCACGCACCAGTAGTTGACCAGGCTGGCCTGGTCGCCGCCGCTCCGCCGCGGGTACGCCCACCGGTCGATCGCGCCGTCCTGGTACGGGATCACCGCGTAGTCGTACGCGTCGGTATTCTCGGCCAGCACCGGGGCGGTCGACTCCACGCCGACCGGCACCTTCGGTCCGAGGAACTGGTGCCAGGTCCGGTCCACGAGCTGGTGTCGCCCGCCGACCACGCAGTGCCCGGCGGTCAGCAGGTAGTACCGCCCGGACCGTGCCCGCAGGTTGAAGGCGCTGGTGCAGCCGCCGACCGTGCCGTCGTCCCGGGGCACGTCCAGCCGGATGCCGCCACGCATCGGTGCCTGGGCGCAGTAGCGCGGGTCGCACGACTTCTCCACCGCGGCCGGTAGCTGCCGCGTCCGCGCCGGCACCCCGGCGGCCTCGATCGCGCCGGCCAGCCGGGCGTCGTCCGCCGCGACCGCGCCGCCGGTGAGGACCAGCACCTCGTTGGCCTGCTCGTCGACCACCACGTCTGTGCCGGCGGTCGCGCCGAGGGCACCGGCCACGCGGGCCGCCGCGTCGGTGAGCTCGCGCAGCGAGTGGCGGACCGGGACGACCGTGACGTGGGCGGCGTCCGGTACCCCGGCGACCGCCTTGGTGACCGGGGCCGGATCGGTGGCCGCGATGGTCAGTACGCCGCCGCCGGCCTGGTCCAGCCACATGCCGGCGTACTCGGCGGGGTACCTCGTGGCGAGGGTGGCTGCGAGCGGCGCGGAAAGCTCCTGGAGAGCGACCCGGCGGGCCGCCTCGTCCTGGGTGATCCGGTAGCGGTCGCTCAGGTAGGCCACCGAGGCCGGCGCGTCCTTCGCCACCTCGGTGGCGGGCCGCCCGACGGCCGTGACCGGTCGGGTGTCCACCGTGGAGCGCCCCGCGGCGGCTCGGCTGCCGATGCCGCTGTCCGCGCTGGGCGGCGTGTCCGCCGGGGCGGCACCGGCCGTCGCCGACAGGCCGCCGGCCGCCGAGACGGCGGTCGGTGTGGCACCGGCGTCGCCCTCCCTGGTCAGCGCGACCGTCGTCGCGCCCACCGTGCTGATCACCAATGCCGCCGCGACAACCACTCGTCGTCGGATCCGCACGCCGCAACCTCCCCGTGTGTTCGGCTGTGCCTGACCGGTCCCACCGGACGTCGCCCTCGGGCGATCTCCGGGCCGATCGACGCACGGCAGTCTAGCCGGGCGACGGGCCCCCGGGTTGCCCGCGTCGTCGCGCCGACGCCCCGGGGACCGGCGGTTCAGACCAGCGAGTCGCGCCACTGCCGGTGCAGGGCGGCGTACCGGCCACCGGCGGCGGCGAGCCGCGCCGGCGGTCCGTCCTCCACCACCCGCCCCCCGTCGAGGACCAGCACCCGGTCGGCGGTCTCGACCGTGGAGAGCCGGTGCGCGATCACCAGCGCGGTGCGGTCGCGCAGCACGGTGGCGAGCGCCCGCTGCACCAGCCGCTCGGTGGGCACGTCCAGCGACGAGGTCGCCTCGTCGAGGATCAACACCCGCGGGTCGGCCAGGAACGCCCGGGCGAACGCGACGAGCTGCCGCTGCCCGGCGGAGAGCCGGCCGCCGCGCCGGTGCACCTCGGTGGCGTACCCGTCGGGAAGCGCGGCGATGAAGTCGTGCGCGCCGATCGCCCGCGCGGCGGCCTGCACCGCCGCGTCGTCGGCGCCGGGACGGCCGAACCGGATGTTCTCCGCCACCGTGCCGCTGAACAGGTGGTTCTCCTGGGTCACCAGCACCACCGCGCGGCGCAGTTCCGGGTCGGCCAGGTCGCGCAGGTCGATCCCGTCCAGCTCGACGCTGCCGCCGTCCGGGTCGTGGAAGCGGGCCAGCAGCTTGGCGACGGTGGACTTGCCCGCCCCGGTCGGCCCGATCAGCGCGACCGTCTGCCCGGCCGGCACCCGCAGGTCCAGCCCGACCAGGATCGGCGTGCCCGGCCGGTAGCCGAAGGAGACCGACCGGAACGCCACCGCCCCGCGTCCCGGCCCGGTGGGCAGCGGCACCGGCTGCGCCGGTTCGGGTACGCCGGGCCGCTCGTCGAGCACCCCGGCCAGCTTCTCCAGCGCCGCCGTCGCCGACTGCAACGAGTTGTAGAACTGGCTCAGCTCCTGCATCGGCTCGAAGAAGCGGCGCAGGTAGAGCAGGAAGGCGGCGAGCACCCCCACCTCCGTCGCGCCGCCGAGCACCCGCCAGCCGCCGTACCCGAGCACCACCGCGACGGTGACGTTGCCGATCACCTTGATCCCCGGCGAGTACGTGGCGATCAGCCGGAACGCCCGCAGGTTGGCCCGCCGGTACCCGTCGTTGACCGCCCCGAAGATCTGCTGGTTGCGCGGTTCCCGGCGGTACGCCTGCACGGCGCGGATCCCCCGCAGCGACTCCACGAAGTGCACGATGACCAGCGCCACCGCCTCCCGGCTGCGCCGGTACGCGTCGGCCGACGCCCGGGCGAACCAGCGGGACAGCAGGTAGAGGAACGGGAAGGCGAGCAGGGTGACCGCGGCCAGCGGCAGGTCCAGCCAGAGCAGGATGGCGGCCACGGAGAGCACCGACAGCGCGGCGGTCACCAGGCTGTCGATACCGCCGTCGACCAGCTCGGCGATGGATTCCAGGTCGCTGGTCAGCCGGGACACCATCCGGCCGGAGGTGTAGCGCTCGTGGAAGCCGACGGAGAGGCGCAGGAAGTGCCCGTACACCCGCCGGCGCAGCGCCAGCAGAACGGCCTGGCCGATCCGCGCGGAGAGGGTGAGGAAGCCGCGCCGGGCCGCGTACTCGGTCACGGCCGCGACCACGAAGGCGCCGGCGACGGCGGCCAGCGGGCGCGCGTCGCCGGCCCGCAGCGGCGCGATGGCCCGGTCGATGCCGAGCATGACCAGGTACGGCCCGGACATGGCGGCCGCGTTCTGCGCCAGCAGCAGGCCCACCGCCAGGCCCAGCCGGCCCCGATGCGGGCGCAGCAGGTCACCCAGCAGTACCCGGGTGCGGGCGCGCAGCCGGGCCACCGCCTCGGGTGCGGTGTCCTCGGCGCGGCTGCGGTCGGCGTCCGGATCGGTTGCCAGCCCCCGCCAGCGGGACTCCTCGGGTGGCTCGGCCCGCTGCCGGGGAAGCCGGAGTGTCACGAGGGCACCAGACCGGGCGCGGAGTTCGGCTCGGCGGAGAGCACCGCCCGGTACGCCGGCACGGTGGCGAGCAGCTCGGAGTGCCGCCCCACCGCGGCGATCCGACCCCCGTCGAGCAGCGCCACCCGGTCGGCCAGCGCGACGGTCGACGGGCGGTGCACCACCAGCAGCGCGGTGGTGTCCCGCAGCACCCGCCTCAGCGCCGCCTCGACCAGCGCCTCGGTGTGCACGTCCAGGGCGGAGAGCGGGTCGTCCAGCACGAGCAGCGCGGGCCGGCCGAGCACCGCCCGGGCCAGCGCGAGCCGTTGCCGCTGCCCGCCGGAGAGCGACAGGCCCTGCTCGCCGACCCGGGTCGCCAGCCCCCACGGCAGGTCGTACGCGAAGTCGGCCTGGGCCAGCGCCAGCGCGGCCCGGACCTCCTCCTCGTCGGCGTCGGGGCGGCCCAGGGTGAGGTTCTCCCAGACCGACATGGAGAACAGCGTCGGCTCCTCGAAGGCCACCCCGACCAGCCGGCGCAGCGAGGCCAGCCGCAGGTCACGCAGGTCGTGCCCGTCCAGGGTGATCCGCCCGCCGGTCACCTCGTGCAGCCGGGGCACCAGGGAGAGCAGGGTGCTCTTGCCGCTGCCGGTCGCGCCCACCAGCGCCAGCGTCTCGCCCGGCTCCACGGTCAGCTCGATCTCCCGCAGCACCGGCTCGGGGGCACCGGGATAGCGGAACGAGACGCCCTCGAAGCGCAGCCGTCCCCGCACCGCCGCCGGGGCGAGCGCGACCGCGTCCGGCGCGTCCACGATGGACGGCGGAGTGTCCAGTACCTCCTGGATCCGGTCGGCCGCGGTCGCCGCCTCCTGCGCGTTGGCGATGATCCAGCCCAGCGATTGCACCGGCCAGATCAGCATCAGTTGCAGGCTGACGAAGGCGACCAGCTCGCCGATGGTGAGGGTGCCCCGGGCGGCGAGCGCCGCCCCGCAGACCAGCACCACGCCGAGGGTCAGGTTGGGCACCAGGTCGAACAGCGCGGAGGTACGGGCCAGCAGCCGGGCCTTGTCGATGCCGGTGTCGTGCAGCGCCCGGGCCCGCGCGCCGAACCGGGCGGTCAGCTCCGGCCCCCGCCCGTACGCCTTCATGGTGCGCAGGCCCTGCGCGGTCTCCTCGACCAGGGTTGCCACGTCGCCCTGCTGGTCCTGCATCCGGCGGGAGGCGGCGTGGTAGTGCCGGGCGAACCGGCGGCTGATCAGGAACAGCGGCACCGCGCTGGCCGCCACCAGCAGGCCCAGCGGGCCGTGCAGCCGGATCAGCAGGGTCACCACCGCGAGGTAGGTGACCAGGTTGAGCACCAGGAAGAGCAGGCCGAAGGAGAGGAACCGGCGGATCACCGACAGGTCGCTGGTGATCCGGGAGAGCAGCTGGCCGGACTGCCACCGGTCATGGAAGCCGGGCGGGAGTCGTTGCAGGTGGGCGTAGATGTCGGCGCGGATCGCCGACTCCATGCCCACCGAGGAGGAGGACTGGGTCCACCGCCGGATGAAGATCAGCACGCCTCGGCGAGCCCGAGCAGCAGGGCCAGGCCGCCGAGGCGGAGCAGTCCGTCGGCGTCGTGCCGGGCGATCGGGCCGTCCACCACCCGCTGCACCACCAGCGGCACCGCCAGGCTGGCCGCGGTGGCGGCCAGCGCCGCGAGCAGCAGCCAGCAGTACTCGCCCGCGTACGGGCGCAGGTAGGGGCCCAGTCGCCGGAGGTTGTGCAGCGGGCGCGGCCGGGCGTCCACCCGGTGGGTCGGGTCGCCGTCGCGCTGCGCGGGCACTACCCGACGGTAGCGTCAGATGACGGCCGCGCCGGTGTCAGCTTGCCGTCAGCCGCTGTTCGTGTCCGAGCAGCCATTCCTTGACGTCCAGCCCCCAGCGGTAGCCGCCGAGGGTCCCGTCGGTGCGCAGCACCCGGTGGCAGGGGACGAAGAGGGCGGCGGCGTTGCGGGCGCAGGCGGCGGCCGCCGCCCGTACGGCGGCCGGCCGGCCGCCAGCCCGGCGAATCCGGTGTACGTCACCGGTTCGCCCGGCTTCACCTCGCGCAGCACCTCCCAGGCGTGGGTCATGAACGCCCCGCCGCTGTGCTGCCGCACCGGCACCCCGTCGATGGCGGTCAGGTCGCCGTCCAGGTAGGACCGGACGGCGACGGTGACGGGGCCGAGGTCGGCGCGGTGCCGCAGTGCCCCGCGCAGGCTCGGGTGCACCAGCGGGAGCAGGTTCTCCGGGGCCGGGGTGAAGCCGGCCGCCCGGACGGCCCCGTCCGGGCCGGCCAGGATGCTCAGCGGGCCGGCGGGGGTGTCGATGACGGTGCTGTCGATGCTCATGCTGCTCTCCAGAGTCGGATCACCGCGTACGAGCGCCAGGGGCGCCAGCGTTCGGCGTGGGTGTCGAGGGTCTTCGGGTCGGTGGGCAGGCCGAGGGCGGCGGCGCCCCGGCGTACCGCCAGGTCGGTGGGGAGCAGGACGTCCGGGTCGCCGAGGGCGCGCATGGCCACGTAGCCGGCGGTCCACGGTCCGATGCCCGGCACGGCGGTCAGTCGCCGCACCACCTCCTCCCGGTCCCCGCCCGGGTCGAGGTCGATCTCGCCGGAGGCGACGGCCCGGGCCAGCGCCCGCACCGTCTCCCGCCGCCCCGCCGGCATCCCGAACGCCGAGTCCGGCAGTTCCGCGACCTCCTCGGCCCCGGGGAACGCCCGCAGTGCGCCCCCCGCGCCCCGCCCGGTGATCATGAAATTGTTGTGGCGACACGCCGTCGTCGGGGACCACAACTTCATGATCACGGAAGGTGGGCGGGGTGGGGGCGGCCTGGAGGAGGCGGGTGAGGGTGGTGCGGGCGGAGCGGACGGAGACCTGCTGGCCGACCACGGCGCGCAGGGCCGCCTCGAAGCCGTCCACCCGCGCGGGGCAGGCGGATGCCGGGCTCGGCCGCCACCGCGGCGGCCAGGGCCGGGTCGGCGGCCAGGGTCTCGTCGATCGGCCTGCGGGTCCGCGTCGAGGTCGAGCAGCCGGCGGCAGCGGGCCACCGCGGGGGCCAGGTCGCGCATGTCGGCCAGGCGCAGGGTCGCCGAGACGTGACCGGCCGCCGGGTTCAGCGCCACCTCCGCGGCGCCGTGCGGCAGTCGCAACCCCCGGTGGTACGTCCCGTCGCGTACCTCCTCCACGCCCGGCAGCGCGCGGACCGCGAGGAAGTCCAGCAGCGCGGCGGCGTGCAGCGGTGGCCGGTACGCCAGGCGCAGCGTGATCGTCCCCGCGCCGCCCGCCACCGGCCGGCCGCCCCGCGCCACCCGCAGCTCCGACGGGGCGGTGCCGAAGACCTCGCGGACCGTGTCGTTGAACTGCCGGACGCTGCCGAACCCGGCCGCGAAGGCGATCTCCGCCATGCCCAGCCCGGTCGTCTCGATGAGGGTGCGGGCGGTCTGCGCCCGCTGGGCCCGGGCCAGCGCCAGCGGGCCCGCGCCCAGCTCGGCGCGGAGCATCCGGTGCAGGTGCCGCTCGGTGTAGCCGAGCCGGTGGCCAGCCCCGGTACGCCGTCCCGGTCGACCACCCCGTCGGCGATCAGCCGGACGGCCCGACCCACCACGTCGGCCCGGACGTCCCACTGGGGCGAGCCGGGCGCCGCGTCCGGGCGGCAGCGGCGGCAGGCGCGCAGCCCGGCGCCCTGCGCGGCGGCGGCCGACGGGAAGAACCGGACGTTCTGCCGCTTCGGCGTCATCGCCGGGCAGGACGGCCGGCAGTAAATCCCGGTCGACGTCACGCCGGTGTAGAACCAGCCGTCGAAGCGCTGGTCACGGCTGTCCACGGCCCGGTAGCACCGTTCGAAGTCCAACTCCACGCCACCGATGATGCCCGCTGGTCAGGCCGATGGCTCGCGGGAATCGGACCTGGGCGTGGCGACGCCCGACACCCCCGGCCGAGAGTCGGCCGAGGGCGCCTGGCGCATCGCGTTCGCGCCCCCCGGCGCAGTTCGCCCGGGAGCGCACTCGCGGGTTCAGCGCGGGGACGGGGTGGGGCCCGGCGTCCGGGTGCCGATCGGGCTCGGCACCCCCGGCGGCCGGG
>NZ_JAEVHN010000091.1:0-15073 GCF_016803375.1 Micromonospora sp. 4G55 | reverse complement strand
CTACGCTGCACCAGATCGCCGGCATAACCCGGTGGTCCACATCCCGGGGGGAACCTCACCGGTGTCGGCTCATCAAGGTCGACGGCCTTGACCTTCACGTCGAGGAGCTGGATGCCGTGGACGGAACGCCGGTCCTCGACATCAAGGCCCTGGTCCTCCGAGTTCGGCCCGCGCGGGGAGATCAAGCAACCGACCTGGACGACGCAGATGCTTGGGCTGTACTTCGCGGAGCCCCGCCCAGACGCGGGCGAATCCACCGGACGATGAGCCCGCTGTGAGCCCGGACGCCCACGGATCGGCCGGCACCACCCATCACTGAGGAACAGCCATAGGGGTGCTGCCTGGACAGATAGACACCCCTATGGACTGTCAGTAACCCCGAGTCACCATCGGGATTCAACTTCTAATCCCAAGGCCGCAGGTTCGAATCCTGCCGGGCGCACTCTTAAGTTGGGCGGAACCAAGGGTTCCATGGATTCGAGGTCCTTGGATCCGTCGGTTGCTTCTCCTACCGCCCCGCTCGCTCGTCGTGCCCGTCAGGAGGTGGCCGACGCGACGCGGTCGGCGTCGGGAGCGCCACCGTGCCGCTGCCCGGCGTGAACTCCGCCGGGATCGGCCGACCGGGGTAGTAGCGCGCCTGAGCTTCCCCCGGTTTCCCGGACGGCTTCCGTGTGATGGTCAGGCCGCCGCTGCGACCGGGGTGTGTTGTCGTTCGTAGTCGATCGGGGACAGGTTGCCAAGGCTTGAGTGGCGTCGGCGTGGGTTGTACCAGGCCTCGATCCATTCGAAGATGGCGTTGGCCAGTTCCTGGCGGGTTTGCCAGGGCTGGCGGTCGAGCAGTTCGAGCTGCATGGAGCCGAAGAACGACTCGACCAGCGAATTGTCGTAGCAGTCGCCGATGGAGCCCATGGAGCCGAGCAGCCCGGCCGATCGCAGCCGCTGCCCGAAGGCCCAGCTGGTGTATTGGGCGCCGTGATCGGAGTGGACCACGGTCTGCCCCTCGCTGGCGTGCCGTCGCCAGCGGGCCATGTCCAGAGCGTCGATGACCAGCTCAGAGCGGAGGTGGTCGGCGATCGACCAGCCCACGACCCGGCGGGCGAACACGTCCAGCACGACCGCGCAGTACACCCAGCCGCCCTGGGTGCGGTGCTGGGTGATGTCGGTGACCCACAGCGCGTCCGGCCGGTCGGCGACGAACTGCCGGTTGACCAGGTCGGCACTGGGCTGGGCGGCAGGATCGCGCACGGTGCAGCCACGCCGCCGGCGCCGGTAGACGCCCTGCAGACCGGCATGCCGCATGAGCCGCTCCACCCGTTTGCGGCCGCACCGCACTCCTGCGGCGAGGCGCAGTTCGGCGTGCACCCGCGGCGATCCGTAGGTGCCCCGCGACATCTGATGGATGTCGCGGATCAGCTCACCGAGCGCCTGATCGGCCGCCTGGCGTCGTGACACGGGCCGGCCGCGCCAGTCGTAGTAGCCCGAGGTCGACACCCCGAGGACCCGGCACGCCACCGCCACCGCGATCTCGCCGGCGGCGAGATCGGCGACGACCGGGTAGATCATTTTGGGAGGACGTTCTCCCGCGCGAAGTAGGCCGCGGCCCGGCGCAGGATCTCGTTCTCCACCTCCAGGCGCCGCTTCTCCTTGCGCAACGCCGCCAACTCTTTGCGCTCGTCGCTGGTCAGGCCCTCGCGCTTACCGTCGTCGGTGTCGGCCTGGGCCAGCCAGTTACGCAGACACGACTCGGAGATCCCCAGGTCCTTGGCGATCTCCCGGACCGGCTTGTCCCGCAGCCGAGCCAACTCGACCGCACGCTGACGAAACTCCGGCGGGTGTGGTGCGGGCATCCGAACTCCTCCCTCGGCGACCAGTGTCGCCTCAGCTCAGGTGTCCGGGAAACCGGGGGAAGCTCAGTGGCCGTCGAGGTGCCCTGCTCGGCCGGTGCGGCCATCTTGGCTGCCACCATCTATGCCGTAGCTGAACCAGAAAGGGCCCCAGATCTGACGGCGTAGCTCTTCCTCGGTGTACTTGGCAGGCGGGCCGGGCCAGGTGCGTTTCTGGTCGTCCCGGACCTCGACACGGACCCAGTCGTTCCGCTCGACGCCCCGCGGCCCGACCAGCTTTACGACGAGCAGTCCCGTATCCGATGGCCACTTCATGTCAACACACGTCCAGCTCGGGTCGCATCTCTCGGTACCGCCGACGCGCCTCGGCATCTGCCTGGTCTATACGGGCGCCATCGGCGGTTAGCCGCGACCTCTCGGCGGTGCGCCATGCCAGCGTCGCCACCAACGCTCCGACGGCGGGAACGGAACCCGACCAGGGCCGCGATTTCGGCCGCGTTCACGACTGCCCCGTCCGCTCACGTTCCACCGGGGCATGATGCCGCCCGCACGCCAGCACACCAGTTGGCTGTCGGGTAGGCGACAGGGATTAACGCGGAGGCGCGACGCCGAATGAGCCCGGCCGAAAGGGGACACGCCTCCGTCGAGGCGACTCGCCGAGCCGCCATCGGCCTCGTTCAGGCAATCCTGAGGATGCCTGCCGAGACGTTAGGAGCGCCCTTCGTTGTCGAAGGTTGCTTGAAGTGCGGCGCGAAATTGGCTCACCTGGCTGGGGCTGACTGGTTCCAGACGCGCGAGGACTTCCTCGGAGACGGGTCGTAGGTCGTCGGTAGTCGGCTTCCATTGCGCCGGCGCCATAACCCATCCCTCGTCGAGCAGCTGAACCCTGTCGGTCCACGGCCAGGTCTGCAGGATCTCGCCAATACGAAACCTGACGTAGAGATGGTTCTCGTTGGCGGGTCTGGCAAACTCGATCATCCACCGGTGCTCGTCAGCAGGCCAGAACGCGACCCAGCCCGCGTCGCGATCTTGTGGACGGCCGTCGGCGTCGCGACGATGGCGAGCTCCGATGGTAAGCCCGTCGAAGGTCAGAGCGCTGATGACCTCATACATGGGATTGATGGCCGCCTCCAGGCGTCGAGGGATGCGATCGCGGCGAAGAGCCGCCGCGCCGCCGTCCGAATGGGACCGCAACGGCCGATCTGCCGATCGGCAAGGACAAAATCATATCGAGGCAGACGAAATCAGACCCGCGACGAAATGCTGATCAAGTCTCGCGCCGGAACTGCTTGTCCCGCAGCCGACGGTTAGAAGGTCTGGGTTTCGGAGTCCCTCCTGGCCCCACAGAGTGATCAAGGACTTGACCAGGCTGGCCCCGTCGAAACGCAGGTCGCCCTGGCGCGCTTGCCTGTCGGTTCCGCTGACTGCGCTGGGCCTCGGGTCCCAGTCTTGCCCCGCGAACCCCGGCCTACTGATGGCGAATATTCGTGGACCGTCGACCTCGCGGGTCAAGCTACGAGGCTCAGCCCCGCCTACGCCGGCGCAGACCTGCTAGTAGCCCCTCGTCGCGTTTGCGCACCTCGTAGCCCAGCTGTTCCAGAGTCTTGATCGCGGTGCCCTGGTTCGACCGCACGACAGCGGCTATCTGGCGCTTGCGGTAGTCCCGTCGGGTGGCCTCCAGGACGGCTTCCCAGCCTGGCTTGGCGTCGAGGATCCGTTCGGCGATCAGGGACTCCAGCAGATCCTCTAGGGAGGGCCGCAGTCGGCGACCGCCGACGGGCAAGTGCAGGTCCTTCATCTGGTCATCGGGGCGGCTCACCTCGGCGAGCAGGGCTTCGAGCTGTTCATGCCGGCCGGCGACCTGCACGTGCGCTTCGGTATAGATGTCCTTGTCGCGTTCGTAGTCGTAGTGCATCAGCAGGTCCGGCTGGTGCTCGTCCCCCAGGTAGATTCCGCAGAAGGAACTGCTCATCGTCAGGTAGCCTTCGTCGTTCTGGTAGAGGACACAGCTGACGTCGAGCCAGACCCTGGTGCGGGCTGTGCTGTTCATCTGCACCTTGCCGGTGCTGAAATCCTGCCGGTTGAGGCGGGTGCCCAGGTGGGCCTTGCCGGTGTCGCGCTTGCTCACCACCGCTGCAACTTGGGCGTATTCGCAGACGGTTCGGTTGAGCATGTCCTGCAGTTCGGCGGCGAACGTGCGGGCTTGGTCCCCCAGCTTAGGGGCGCTCACCGCCGAGTACCTGCCAGAGTTTGAGGGCCTCGGTGTCCTGGAACCGTCGCTTGCGGGCCTGTTCGGCTAGTTGGTCGAAGGTGAGATTGAGGCGCGCCAGTCCGCGCTTGGCCGCAAGCCGCCATTCTTCGTCGCTGAGCTCTGTGACCTCGACGGCTGGTTGAGTGGTGGAGGCTCGTCGTCGTTTGAACATGGCGGTGGGCCCTCCAGGTGGGGTCGTGGCGTCCGATGGTACGGACGAGGTCCGACATCTCCCTCACCCCAGGATGCCAGAGGATGCGGAGGGTGGCAGTGGGGTGGTCATTTGGGGCACGGTAAATACAGGTAGTTCACCTCGTCAAGACGTTGCGTGGCTGGCGGGAAGACGAGCTGCTGGTGGATGGACGGGCGCAACCTGGTACTGGTGGCATCGGCTCGCCGCCGCGGACAGATCCGCCTCGGTCCTGCGGCCCGCGAGAGGGCAGGCGACCACGGCCGGTAGCAGAAGCCCTCGCAGTTGGGCAGCTGGCGTCATAACTAGGCGCTATTCCGGGCGATGGACCTGCGAATCTAAGGTCGCTCAGGACCTCGAGCGCTCATACAACCGATGGCAAGTTCAGCCTGCCGCATCCGGTCCGTGGCTGGTCCCGTAGCAGACGGCTCTCACGCTCGAGCTCGCCCGCTTTAATGCCCTTAATGAAACCGTCCCATTGGCCTGCGGTGAACGAAAGCACAGCTCCATGCTGGTCCTTGCTATCGCGAACCATGATGACCTGGGGCGGTGTGGCAACCTCGACGCAGTTGCCACTTGAGCCGGACCTGGTGCTCTTGCGCCACACAGCGCGAGACAGGTCCATGGTTCTCGCCCTCCTACGTGATCAGCTCGGCAGCAATCGCACGCAGCGTATCTCGCGTTGGCTTTGGGGCCAGTGCCTGGGCTTGGAGTTGCTCGTGCGCTGCGGCGTATGCGGCGATTTCCGATGGCCGGTCAAGGTACAGCGCGCCGGTCAGCGTGTCGACGTAGACCATCCGCTCCTCGGCAGCGTCGGGGTAGGGATCGGGTATCGGTGGAAAGTCGAGGATCACGAAGCTCCCGTCGAAGCCAACTCCGGCGGAGTACGGAAGGAGCTGGATCTGGACGTTGCTCTTGGTCGAGTCTTCGATCAAGCGGTTGAGTTGGCTGTGCAGCACCTCGGGTCCGCCGACCATCCGCCGGACAGCTCCCTCGTCGATGACCACGCGCAGCAGCGGTGGGTCGTCACCTGACAGGATGGCTTGCCTCTCCATCCGCAGCGCGACTTGGCGCTCTACCTCATCGTCGCGCATGGGGACCGGCGCACCTTCGAACGCGGCCCGCGCGTACTCCTTGGTCTGCAGCAGGCCGGGCACCATCTGGCATTCGTAGGTGCGGATGACCGACGCCTCGGACTCCATCCCGACGTACGCGGCGAACCAGTCCGGCAAGACGTCGCTGTACCGCTGCCACCAACCGCGCTGCTTCGCCTGCCGGGCTACCGCGATAACGGCTTCCGCTTGGTCACCTTCCACCCCGTACAGCGCCAGTAGCGCCCGCACGTCGTTGGGATGGGGTCGTACTTCTGCCGTCTCGATACGGCTGAGCCAGCTCGCGTCGTGATCCACTCTCCTGGCTGCTTCGGCCGAGGTGATGCCAGCCCTGTCACGGAGCTGCCGAAGGGTCAGCGCCAGTCGTCGACGCCTGACGGTAGGGCTTTGGCGTTGAGGCACCTCGCCATCTTGCCATGCGGAAGACCCGACTTCCGTTCGCAGACACGCAGAACGCAGTAATGTAATCCGCATATTGCGGATCGCGGTGATGCATGGGACGGTGTTGCCGGGTGTGGTGGTCGGATGACCCAGGGTGGCCCGGCTGCCATGCCCCCCATATGAGGGAGGGCCACGATGGGCAGACAGGTCTCCTACGACCAGTACGTGATCGCAGTCGCCCTGACCCTGGTGCGTCGACATCGGCCGGTGTGGTCTGGGAGAAGAGCCCGGAGGACTTGTCGCTGCGGCGGCGAGCTGCCGTGCCGATCGAGACACCGCATCCCCATCAGCCGCCGGCATTGGCCAGGGGAGGCGGGATGACCGCTCACGCGCCTGTCCTGCCTATTTGGAGCTGCGGCGGGTGTGGTGCCCCATGGCCGTGCCGCACCCGGAGGCAGGAGCTGCAAGCCGAGTACGAACAAGCTCCCCTATCCCTGGCTTTGTACATGGGGTCGTGCCTGGTGGCCGCGAGCCAGGACATGGGTTGGGCGCCGGCCGGGCTTCTCCATCGCCGGTTCCTCGGGTGGGTGCGGTGACCGCACCCCGCTCCGGTGATCTTCTTTACGTGACCCGGTCGGCCAGCGTGCAGTTCATCAACCCGATCTTCTTCCGCGTGATCCGGGTGCTCGGCTGGCGGACGTATGACGGGTGGCTCTGGCTCGAGGGCTACCAACTCAACATCAAGGGCGATGCCACCGCTCGACGGGCCATCTTCGTGCAGCAGGCCGGGCTGCGATCCGGTGACATCCGGACCGCCGGTCAAGCAGTGACGTTGGCCCAGGGCGACAGCGGGTGAGGGGCGACCGAGGCTTCAGGTTCGAAGGGAACACAATAATCCCCCCCCCCCGCACTATGGGCGTGGCCGCCCGCATGACGGCGCAGGTCAAACCAGCTCGTGGCCGTGCGACGTTCGGCCGTGTCCACACTTCCTGCACCGTGACAACCTATGCCTGGCGGGATGACCCCTCCCCTGCCCGGGAACGCGAGTTGTCAATCGGCCCTCGTGGCAGCCGGCTTGCGGTATCCAGGCGAGATAGCCAACCGTCGTGACGGTGAGAGTCATCAGCAGGACCTGTATGGACCACGATAGTCAGTGCTGACCAGTGCGCTTACGTGTCGTTTGGCCTGGATCATGGCGGGGCCGGCGGGTGAGCGTACGGCCATTGTCCACGGTGGTCAGGCTGTGGATCTTTCTGTCGAGGGGGCCGCGCGGGCTGTAGTTGATCTGGGCTGGTGCACGGCGACGAGCGGCGGTCGGGACGTCGGCCAGAGTGAGCGTCGGCGGTGGCGGCAGGGGTTCTACGCATCCGATTACCGCCGGTGATCAGGTGTCCGTGTGGGCCGCGGCGCTGTCGGGCTGGGTGCGGTGCCTGTCCGATAGTGCAAGGGGACAGTGACGCCTCAGGCGGCGGGCTTGTCGCGGGGGATGAGGTCGGCGACGGCGTCGGCGTTGACGCGTTCCAGTTCGAGGATGACGGTGGTGTAGGTGTCGGAGGTCAGGCCGATGGTGGAGTGGCCGAGGGTTTCCTGGACCTCCTTCATGTCGGCGCCGCCGTGGCGCAGGTAGGTGGCGGCGCAGTGCCGCAGGTCGTGCAGCCGGACCGGGGGCAGGCCGCTGCGGGCGATGAGCTGGTCGAAGCGGTCGCTGATCGTCTGGGGGTGCCACGGCTGGCCGTCGGGGCGGACGAAGAACAGCCCGGTAGTGGGCCAGCTGGTGCCGTTGACGTTCTGCCAGCGGCGGCGCATCTCGAGGTAGGCCTGAAGGGCGGCGGTTGTCTTCGGGCCGAGGGGGATGATCCGGTCGCCGGCGTCGCTCTTGACCTGCCGCACGATGGGGGTGTAGCCGACGGTAGTGATCTGCTGCACGACGGTGAGGTAGCCGGCGTCGAGGTCGACGTCGTGGTCGCGCAATCCGCACGCCTCACCGCGGCGCAGGCCGCGGTGCAGGATGAGCAGATACATGGCGTAGAGGGCGATGTCGTGGCGTTCGGCGTGGTCGAGGAACCGTCCGGCCTGCTCGGGCATCCACACCATGACCGGGCTGGGCCGTTTCCCGGTGGCCTGCCAGTGCTCGACCGTCTTGGCGGTCCATACCCGCGCCTTGGGCCGTTTGCCGGAGGGCAGTTCGATGCCGAGGGCGGGGTTGGTGGGGATCAGCTTCGCCTTGACGACGGCGTCGTTGAGGGCCTTGCGCAGAGTGGCGTAGAGCCGCTGGGTGCTGGATGCCCCCATCGGCCGGATGCCCTTGACCGTGGCCCGCACGGCGGGGTCGGTGCTGGCGCGGGCGGCGCGGATCTCGTCCTGCTGGCGGGCGATGGCGGTGAACATGGCCTCGATGTGGCCGGTGCGCAGGCTCTGGATCGGGATCTCCCCGAGGTGCGGGATGAGGTATTGGCGGATGTGGTCGGAGTAGCCGCGCAGGGTTTTCTCCGCCAGCCCTCGCCGTCCGGCCAGCCACGCGGTGAGGTACTCGCCGGTGGTGGTGGGGACGGAGGCGGGCACGCCGGCGCGGATGCGGGCGGCGACCGCGTCGCGGTCGGGTAGGGGGGTGCCGGGCCGGCAGGCGTGCAGCAGGTCGCCGATCTGCGCGGCGAGGTGGTGGTCGCCGTCGGCGAGGTCGAGTAGAGCACGGGCCTGACGCAACTCGGCCGTGGCGGTGTCGCGGCTGTCGAAGCCGGAGCGGCGCAGCTGCCGGCGGGTCTGGCCGGGCCGGATGGGCAGTTCGAGTTGGTAGCCCCAGACGCCGTGGGTGGGGTGCCAGCCGCCGCCGGGGCGACGCAGCTTCGGGCAGCGGCTGCCCCACCTCTTGCCGGTGTCGGGGTCGGTGCAGGTACAGCGTTTGGTGATGGCCCCTTCGGGGTTGCGCGTGCGGGTCACGGTTCCTTCTTTCCAGCCCCGCCGGTGTGCGGCGGGTCGGCGCTGCTGATTTCGTCGTGGTGATCGACGCTTCGCTTCGCCGCGGTGGTCAAGTCAGAGGATGCCGGGTTCAGGCCGAGGGCGGTGAGGATGCCGGCGACGGGCACCTTGTATCGGGAGCCGACCCGGATGATCGGCACCGGGAAGTCGCCGGTGCGGGCGAGGTCGTAGGACATGGCGCGGCCGATGCCGAAGATGCGGCCGGCGGTGGGCAGGTCGGTGATCGCGCCGAGCGCGCGGATGCGCTCCTCGGTCCACACCTCGCCCTCGCGGGAGTGGGTGTCGGTGGGATTGGTCGGGTTGGTGATCACGGCTGGGTACTCCGATCGCAAGTAGGGATCACGGTCGCGGTGGAATCGCTCGCCAGCAGGGCGATGGCAGCCGATGCGACCAGTGCTGATTCGTGGACGGGCCGGGAGCGAAGGTCTCCGGTCACGACGGCACCCGCCAGCGGTAGGGGCATAGCAGCAGCCGCAGCGCGGCGGCGGCCTGCTGGGGGACGACGCCGTTGCCGAGGACCCGCAGCGCGAGAGTGCGCGGCAGCCCCAGAGCGGGGTCGGTGACTTGGCCGGCGTCGAGTCCCATCAGCCATTCCACGAACGGCGGGGCGAGGACGGGTTTGCCGTGCCGGCCAGTCTGCGTCGGTGCCGGTGCGGGCCGGCCGAGCAGCAGCTCCCACCGGGCCACCGCCGCGGCGTAGCCACCCCACCGGTCCTCGTCGGGCTGCCCGAGCCCGGCGATGGTGGTGCGCAGGTCGGCGCCGCCGTCACCGTGCCGTCCAGGACCGCGCCCGTCGGACGCGCGAGGTGTGGGCAGGGTGCGGGCGGGAACCCGTACCGCCGCCGACGGGAGGGTGAGGTCCCCATGTGAGCCGCGCTGTCCCGGGCAGCCTTTCGCCCCGTCGGTGGCGCGTGGCGTGGGCAGCAGCACCTGCGACAGCGGCGGCCGGAACCCGGCCCCAGCGCGGCGCCCCGGCGTGCCGGTGTCACTGGCCCTCGGGGTGGGCAGTAGGCCGTGGGTGGTGCCGCCGGGTTCGATGAGGTCGGGCAGCCCGTGTGGGTGGCCGGGGCCTTTGCCGTCACGGGCGCACGGTGTCGGCAACGTCCGCACCCACTGGCTCGGCGGGTGCGGCCAGGAGGAACAGGCGGTCGCGGCGGTGGGCGGCGCCGATGTCGGATGCGCGTAGGCATGTCCAGCTCGTGTCGTACCCGAGCGCGGCCAGGTCGCTTCGACGACGTCGAAGCCCCGTCGGAGGAGGGCGGCGACGTTCTCCACGAACACGAGTGGTGGTCGTAGGTGGCGAACGGCGTCGGCGACGGCGCTCCACAGGCTGGAGTGCTTGCCGCCGATGCCGGCGCGTTTGCCGGCGTTGGAAATATCTTGGCAGGGGAACCCGGCGGTGAGGATGCCGACCGGTGCGACGGTGCTCCAGTCGACGGTGCGGATGTCGCCGAGGTTGGGCACGTCGGGCCAGTGGTGGGCCAGGACGGTGCGGGCGTGTCGGTCGGTCTCGGCGTACCAGGTGAGCTGGCCGCCGAGCACCATCTCGACGGCCATGTCGAGCCCGCCGTAGCCGGTACACAGCGATCCGACGCGCGGTGCGGGTCGGTGGTCAATCACGCACCTCCCGTGCCGTTCGGCGGAAGATCAGCACGTCCTCGTGCGTGATCAGGTGCAAGGGGGTGCCGGCGGTGCGGGCCTTGCGCACGGCCTGGAGTTGGAAGAACGACGGCCGGGCGACGAGGTGCCCGTCGCGGACCGCCGCGAGGAGGGCGACGCACCTTTCGGTGGGGACGAGGCCGGCGCGGACGCCGGCGGCGATGACCGCCGATGGCAGGTCGACCAGCTGCCCGTTCTTGCGCCACGGCCGCGCGGTGACCACCACTGTGCCGCCGGGGCGCAGCAGGGTCGCGCAGCCGCGCAGGATCTGCGTGAACCCGTCGGCGAGGCCGGTGAGATCGCGGTAGGCGAGGTTCCCCTTGTCGGTGCCGTCGTTGTAGGTGTTGTCGAACTTCGCCACGCCGTCGGCGCCCGGACGGACCAAGCCGTGCACCGTCGGCCCGTAGGGAGGAGAGGTGACCACCAGGGCGACCTGCCCGGCCAGTGCTGCGGGCAGCAGGGCGGCCAGGCGGGTGGCGTCGCCGCGGACCACCGACGCCCGCCCGGTGGCGCCCTGCTGGTGGGCGTGGCTGATGTTGGCATCCGCGATGTTCGACCAACGCGGCTCGTACTCCACGCCGATGGCGTCGCGGCCAGCGCGGATGGCCTCGACGAGGCTCGTGCCGATCCCGCACATCGGGTCCAGCACCAGGTCCCCGGGCTGGGTGTAGGCGGCGACGGCGTGCGCGGCGATCGCCGGAAGCATCCGCGCGGGGTGCTTGACCGACTCGGGCACGTATCGGCCGCGGCGCTGCACCGGCCCCGTCTGCTGGGCGGTCGCCCACACCGACAGGCCCTGCGGCCCGTCCGGTGCCCGGTGGCGTCCGCCGCGGTGGCGGCCCTCGTAGTCGCGGTGCCGGCCGCGGTAGGTGTCCTCGGCCGGGCTGGCCGGCTGGTTCAGGTCGGCGGGGAAGGAAGTGTGGTCAGCCACGGCGGTCACCCCCGTCGCGGCGCCCCTGTCGCGGCGCGGCGGTCGCTGCGGCGGCGGGGCTGAACACGAAAAGGTCCGCGTGCACCTTCAGGTGCGCCACCGCCCACTGCTGCTGGTCGCTCTGCTGGGTGAGGGTGAGCAGTTCCTCGTCGGTGACGTGGTAGACGAACGCGTCGCCCTCGGCGTCGGCGGCGACGGCGACGATGTGCTGCAGGTAACCCAGGCCCACGGACGCGGCGGCGGTGGCCACCGGCGTGAAGTCCTGCGGCCGGCCCGCCGTGGCGGCGGGGACGGTGACGACGAGGACGAGGACGCCGCCGGGGCGCAGCAGCCGCGCGCACGCGGTCAGCAGCCACGCCAGCCGGACCCGATTGGTCGCGTCGGCGGGGTCGAGGGGCCAGCAGGCCACGACCAGGCTGGTCGCCTCCTGCAGTGACGTGCCGTGGCGTGCCGGGGTCGCCGGGGGGCAGGTCGGGGGTCGGTGAGGTCGTCGCCGAACCAGTCGCCCATGTCCGGCAGCTCGCCGTCGTCGTCGGGCAGGGCGGCCGGGTCGGGGCGGGTCGGCGGGGTGGCCGGTCCGATGATCAGGCTGGACGCGTCGGTGAACCAGCCCGGGTGGTGCCGGCGACCGCCCGCCGCGCAGACCGCGGCCAGGGCGTGGTCGCCGGTGAGGTCCACGACGGCGCCGCCGGGGCGGCTGTAGGCGGCGACGAGCCGGTAGGCCAGTCGGGTGCCGACGCTGCGGCCGGTGTCGGCGGCGGTACGGGCGGTGCGCCACACGGTGACCGGCACCGGCGGGTCGCCGGCGACCATGTCGATCAGGGTCGGGTCGACACCGTGCGGGTCGACCGGGTGGACAGGGTCGTGGTGGTGCTGCGGCGTGTGCTCGCTCATCTGGATGTCGGCTCCGCGCCGCGCCTGCAGTGCGCTGACACCCTCAAACCGGTGTTTGTGTGCTCTGGCGAACGCCTGCCGTTCTCACAGCCACTCACAGCCACTCACAGGGCTGCCGTGGGCGGCGGCTGCGCAGCGTCACCGGCACCCGTCCGCCCGGACAGTGATGTCCGCCGATGACATGGCGGTGCTGTGCCCGGGCGGTGAGGCCTCGCCCGGGCGGTGTCATCCCCGCTCGTGTCACCGCGCCGATGACATGACATCCCGCTCGTAGACCGCGAACGCGGGTGTCTGACACCCGCGTTCGCGACGGTGTCATGACAGTGGCCGTCGGCGCTGGCCGCGGCGCCGGTGACACTGCGGCGCGCGCCGGCGTCACCGCTGCCGCCGCCGCTGTGAGCCGCCGTGAGTCGTTGCGAGCGGCTGTGAGTGTCACGTCGACCGGTGTCACCGTCGGTGCGGACGCTTGCCGGCAGGGTCGCCAGACGCTGTCTGCCAGTCATGACATGCCCCCGCCGGCGTGTCACAGCCCTGCTCAACGGCCCTGCGGGCCACTCATGTCAACGGCAGTGATCGATGTCAGAGATCAATTGTCAGAGGCGGTGCCACGGCGGGCGGGTGGCTGTCATAGCCGCCCAGGCCTGCGCCGTGAGGCCGTGTGTGCCGGTCGTGGCGTAATCGGCACTCCCGGCGCCGCCGTGACACCACGGCGTTGTCAATCGACGATCTTCTCTGACATTGGAGTGGTGACATGAGCGTGTCCGACACGGACTGGCCCGCCTCGCCCCTGGACGCCGCCGACGTCGCGTTCGCGGCCCTGACCAGTGACCCGGCGCCCCTGTCGATCGATCTTGACATGTTCTGTCCGGACGACGGCCTGCCGACGGGTGTCATGGCGCTGCCGGCGGTGCGGGACTGGCTGCTGACGCATCCGCGCGCCTACACGGCGCGTGACGTGGTGTGGCGGGAGCTGATCCGCCGCGCCCGGCTGTGCGGGCCGCAGTGGGTCATCGCCGCGGTCGGGATGGCGATGCCGGCGCTGCGCCGCTACGCAAGGCAGCTATCCGACGGCTACCGCGGCGACCCCGACGACATCGGCGCGGAGATCCTGACGGGCTTCCTCGCGGCGCTGCGCGACCACGTGGACGTGGCCCGGCCGGCGCCGTACGCGGCGTTGTGCCGGGCCGGATGGCGGGCGGGTCACGCCCTGCGCCTGCAGGCCGGGGAGTTCACACCGGTAGAGGACGTCGAGCATGTCACCGGGCCGCGCACCCCGAGGGTGCCCTACGGGCACCCGGACGTCCTGGTGCGCCGCGCGGTGGGCCTGGGAATCCTCGACGTCTGCGATGAGCAGCCCTACATCGACGTGCGGCTGGGCCGGCGGGCGGTCGAGCCGATCGCCGCCGGGCTGGGCATCACCGTCGACGCCCTGCGCATGCGGCTGGGCCGCATCGACACCCGCATCGCCGAAGCCCTCGCCACGGGCCTGCTGACCGGAGTCGCGTCCCCGCAGGCCGCCGACGCCTTGGCCGCGCAAGCCGAACGCCGGACCGCCCTGCGCGCCGCCAGCCGGCGCCGCACCCTCACGGCAACGACGCAGGCGGCAGCCGCGTGAGTTCCACGAGTCCGCCGGGCCTGGCCCCGATGGTCAGCGGCGACAGCTGCCCCCGACCGTGCTGCGGCGCCCCCCATCGTGTTCCCTGGTGGGGGCGCCGCGGCGCGCCCGGACACCACCAAGGCACCGGGGCGCTGAGCGGACTCGCAGGGCGACCCGACCGAAGAACGGCTACGCCACCGGGCTTGCGCACCCGCGGCCTCACACACAAAGACTCACAGGCGCTCACCACACGCTCACAGCGGTCGGGGAGTGCCCGTCCCCGCTGCCCGGCCTGGGTGCGTGACGGCCGGCCGGGCGCCGCCGCGCGCGAGGCGACGGCCGCCAGCACCTTCTCCCGCGAAACCAGCGCTGAGCTGCGCGGTGAGCGTCGCAGCCGGTGCTGTGAGCGGCTGTGAGGTGGCCAGGCGTTCGCCAGAGCACACAAACGGCGGTTTGAGGGTGCGGAACCACCCCGCCTACCGCGGGCGATCGGGTTCCGCCCGCCGCCGGGGGCCGGGCCACATCGGGCCGCCCACGTGCCGGACGCCTCGGGTGCCGCGCAGTTTGGTGCGCTGACACCTCATCGAACACACCCGCTACCCGACAAGGGAGGACGCGCTCCTCCCGGGGACGGTCTCAGTTCGTGGCGCTGTCCGTGCCCGCCCGCCCGGCGGCGGTCCCTTTCTGACCGCCCGCTAGCGCCCCGCCGCGCCGTTGCACGGCGGGGCCGGAGGTGAAACCCGCCCATGTCCCGCATCCCGGCACGTCTGCGTGCCCTCACCCACTCCCGTACCGCCCGCCGGGCCGGCCGCATCGCCGCCGTCACCGGCGCCTTTTCGCTGGTGCTGTCCGTGCCCGCTGCCGGCCACGCCGACCCCGGCGGGCCGGTGGTCCTGGCGGCGAACTCCCTGCCGGTCGTCATCAACAACCTGCAGACCTGGCTGATCGGCATCCTCGCCGCCGTCGCGACCCTGTTCCTCGTCCTCGCGGGCGTGTACTGGGCTACTGCCGGGGGTGACCCGGCGCAGGTGGACAGGGCCAAGAGTGCGCTGAAGAACGCCCTGGTCGGCTACGGCCTGGCGGTCCTCGCGCCGGTCCTGCTGCAGGTCGTCCGGGGAATCGTCGGAGGCTGATGCCGTTATGGGTTGGCTGCTCGACCAGATCCTGGACTGGCTGGCCGCGGCGATCCTGGCGACCCTGGACGCGCTGATCGGGGTGATCAGCAGCGCGCTGCTGAT
>NZ_JAEVHN010000090.1:0-15098 GCF_016803375.1 Micromonospora sp. 4G55 | reverse complement strand
GGGCGTGGCGCCCGTCTCCGGCGGTGGCCCCGGGCGGTCCGGGCGGCCCCAACGGCCCGGGACGCGGCGGCCGCGGTGGCGGACACGGGCCCGGCGATCCGGACGCGGTGGCCCGGGCGAAGAAGCGCAAGCGGGTCAACATGCTGATCGCGGGCTTCGCGGTCTTCATCATGCTCGCCGGCATCGGCGTGATCGGGTTCACCTACTACTCGACCAACGTGGTGCTGCCCAACCAGATCAACCTGCCGTTGGCCACCACGATCTACGCCGCCGACAACAAGACGCCCATCGCCAAGGTGGGTGAGCAGAACCGGACCTTCGTCTCGATCAACCAGATTCCGCAGCACATGCGGGACGCGGTGGCCGCCGCCGAGGACAAGAACTTCTACCGCCACTCGGGTGTGGACTACAAGGGCATCGCCCGGGCCGCCTGGAACAACCTCAGCGGCGGTGACAAGCAGGGCGCCTCGACGATCACCCAGCAGTACGCCCGCAACGCCTACGAGAACCTCCAGGACGACTCGTACGCCCGGAAGGTGAAGGAGGCGATCGTCGCCTCCAAGCTCAATGATCAGTTCACCAAGGAACAGATCATGGAGCACTACCTGAACACCATCTACTTCGGCCGGAACGCGTACGGCATCGAGGCGGCCGCGCAGGCCTACTTCGGCAAGTCCGTCTCCAAGGTCGACGTGGCGGAGGCCGCCGTGCTGGCGGCGTTGATCAAGCAGCCGGAGCCGAGCCTCACCCCTGGGGGTCACAAGGGGTACGACCCGGCGGTCAACCCGACGGACGCCAAGGCGCGGTGGGACTACGTCATCAACAACATGGCCAGCGAGGGTTGGATCGACTCGCCGAACCACCCGCCGCGTCCCACCGCGTATCCCACCAAGACGCTGCAGACGCCGAAGGAGTCGAGGGCCGGTCAGAAGTTCGGGGTCAACAACCCGATCGGCAACGTCGTCAACTACCTCGTGCCGGAGATGCGGGAGAAGAAGCTCTGCACCGACAACGAGGCCGAGGCGACGGATCGCAAGCCGCTCTGCTCGCTCATGCTGAAGCAGGGCGGGTACCGGATCCGGACCACCATCGACATGAAGGTCCAGAATGCGATCACCGGCGCGGCCCAGCGCAGCACCAAGGGTTCCGAGCTGGACGGGGCGCGGAAGAACCTGATGGCGGCGGTGGTGTCGATCGACCCGCGTAACGGCCGGGTGCTCGGCTACTACGGCGGTGACGACGGCACGGGCACCGACTACGCCGGCAAGAACACCGACGCGAACGGCAACGTCACCGGTGGGCACTCGCCGGGTTCGAGCTTCAAGATCTACACGTTGGCGGCGGCCATCGAGGCGGGCAAGTCCGTCGAGTCGCGCTGGAAGGGCAAGGCCTTCACCCCCGACGGCGTCAAGTTCCGGGTCAGCAACGCCGGCACCGACAACCCCAGCTGCGGCGACTCCTGCACGCTGCGGGAATCGACCCTCAAGTCGCTGAACGTGCCCTTCTACCACGTCAGCCTCGACATCGGTCCGGACAAGATCGTCGGCATGGCCAAGAAGGCCGGCGTCAGCATGATGTGGCAGACCAACACCAACCCGCCGAAGGGGCACGACCTCACCAAGGAAGACCCCAAGGACCTGGCGCCCGACCCCTTCTACCACGTGGTCGCCTACGGCCAGTACCCCATCACCGTGCTCGACCACGCCAACGGCATCGCGACCTTCGCCAACAAGGGCGTCTACAACAAGGCCCACTTCCTGGTCTCCGCGGAGAAGCAGAACAAGGACACCGGCAAGTGGGAGAAGCTCGGCGGCGAGCAGCTCAAGCCGCAGAAGCGGATCGACCCCAACGTGGTCGCCGACGTCACCAACGTGCTCGAGGACTACCCGGCCAAGGTCAACCACGTGCTGGACGGCGGCCGGAAGGCGACCGCCAAGACCGGTACGTGGGAGCTCAAGGAGGGCACCAACGAGAACGGTGACGCCTGGATGATCGGCTACACCCCGCAGCTCGCCACCGCCGTCTGGGTGGGCAACAAGGGCAAGCGGGAGGCCATCAAGATGAAGGACGGCCGGAACATCAGCGGTTCCCTCATGCCCGGTGACATCTGGGAGCGGGTGATGGACGACTCGCTCAAGGGCGAGGAGAAGTTGGACTTCCCGCCGGCCGCGAACATGGGCGACAAGGAAGCCGGCAACGGCACTCCGCCGCCGCCTCCGCCGCCCGTCCCGGGCCAGCCGCAGGACTGTGGACCGCTCGGCCTGTTCTGCCCGCAGGAACCTAACGGCGGAAACCAGGGCCCGAGCACGCCGACCGATCCCCGCGGACCCGGTGGCGGCAACGGCGGGAACGGCGGCGGTCTGCTGCCGACCCTGTCACCTCGCCTCCGGGAGTAACCACCCGTGACACCGTCGACGCGCCGGACCCCGGGTCCGGCCGCCGTTGCCTTTCCACGAGCGTTTCGCGCGCTGATTTTCGGGTTGGGGCGCCGCGGGACGGGACGGCGACCCCGGGCGTACGGCAGGATGCCTCTTCATGAGCACCCAGTCGACGGCCGGCCTCGACGACGCCGGGACCAGCGACCACCCGTCCCGGTCGGACGGTTTCGTCCGAGGCGCCTCCGAGCTGATCGGCGGCCCGCTCGGCGACCACGCGGTCGCGCTGGACCGGCCCGCCGGCCGGGAACGGCGCTTCTGGACCGCCGCGCGGATCGTCCTCGCGCTCGCCTGCCTCACCCTGGCGCTGCACTGGGTGCAGAAGTCGCCCTGCCAGGACGGAGCCTGGCAGAACAACGTGCAGTACACCCGGCTCTGCTACACCGACGTGCTCGCCCTCTACTACGCGGAGGGGCTCAACGAGGGCAAGGTCCCCTACCGGGACCACCCGGTCGAGTACCCGGTGCTCACCGGCTACTTCATGGGCGCGCTCGGCCTGCCGGTGCACAGCCTGGGCGTCGACGACCCGCAGCTCAACCAGGGCCAGTGGTTCTACAACCTCAACGCGCTGACGCTCGGCGCGCTGGCGGTCGCCACCGTCGCGGTGATCCTCGCCCTGCGCCGCCGACGACCCTGGGACGCCGCGCTGTTCGCGCTGGCCCCGGCGCTGCTGCTCACCGCCACGGTCAACTGGGACTTCCTCGCCATCGGGCTGGCCGCCTTCGGCCTGGCCGCATGGGCCCGACGCCGGCCGCGCTCGCCGGGCTGCTGCTCGGCCTCGGCGGCGCCGCCAAGCTGTGGCCGCTGTTCCTGTTCTGGCCCATCCTGCTGCTCGCGCTGCGGGCCGCCCGGGTACGCGCCGCGCTGACCGCCATCGGCACCGCGGTGGTGGTGCTGTTGGCGGTCAACCTGCCGGTGGCGATCCCGTACCGGGAGAACTGGTACCGCTTCTTCGAGTTGAACGACACGCGACCCATCGACTGGGGCACGCTCTGGTACATCGGGCGGTACTTCGACGGCAAGGTGAACACCGGCGTGGCCGGCGACCAGGGGCCGTTCCAGTGGTTGAACACGCACATCCCGACGCTCAACACCCTGTCGTACGCCCTGTTCATCCTGGCCTGCCTCGGCGTGGCCGCGCTGGCGCTGCTGGCCCCCCGCCGGCCCCGGCTGGCCCAGCTCGCCTTCCTGGTGGTCGCCGCGTTCCTGATCTTCAGCAAGGTCTGGTCGCAGCAGTTCGTGCTCTGGCTGCTGCCGCTGGCGGTACTGGCCCGCCCGCGCTGGGGCGCCTTCCTCGCCTGGCAGCTCGCCGAGCTCTGCTACTTCGCCGCCTTCTACGGCGAGCTGCTCGGCGCGGCGACCAGCCGGCCGGTCTTCCCCGAGGGCGTGTTCGTGCTGGCCTCGACGCTCCGGCTGGGCACGGTCGTGCTGCTCTGCGTGCTGGTGATCCGGGACATCCTGCGCCCCGAACGCGACGCGGTGCGGCGCACCTACGCCGACGACCCCGACGGCGGCGTCCTCGACGGCGCCCCCGACGCCCCCTGGCTAGCCGACCGCCACACCGCCGCCCGCTCTCCGCAGCCTCTTTCGACCACCGTCCCCACCTGACGACGCGCAAGTCCAAGACGGCCTCGGGTAGTCAGGTTTTCGGGGGAGCCCGGCCGGCGCAGGGATCAAGCCTGACCGCCCGGAGCCGGCCGGGCTCCCCCGAAAACCCACCCCGAGCCGCGCTCAGAGACGGAACACCACGGCGTCGCCGACCTCCTCGCGGGTGATGCCGAGCTGGTCGACCGGCGCGTTGACGGTGACCTCCCACGGGGTGCCGACGATCTGGTCGCGCAGCAGCACCACGTTGCGGACGCCGAGCGTGCGCAGGTAGTCGACGCTGGTCTGGTCGGGGAAGGCCAGCGTCACCCGGCGCACCTCGTCGAGCTGGGTGGGGGTGAAGCCACTGCCGCCGTTGACCAGGTCCGGGAAGGTGCTGGTGGACCAGAGCATCACCGGTTGGTCGAGGTTCTGACTGCTCGGCAGCACCAGCATCGGGCCGTCCACGGTCCGCATCGCCACCGGCTGCTCCGGGACCACCGGGTGCGGAGTGACGTTCAACCCCTCCAGCAGGACGAGCAGCACCGGCACCACCATGGCCACCCGCAGCCACGGCGACGGCCGGTACGGGCCACGCTCGGCGGCGATCTCGCCGACCCGGTCGGCGAAGGCGCTCACCGCACCGGCCGCGAGCAGGCCGAGCAGCAGCGTCGTCCAGAGCATCATCCGCCCCGGGGTACGCAGGCCGTTCCAGCCCGGCAGGTGCTCGAAGAGCAGGCCGTAGGTGAAGGTGCCGTCGAAGAACCGGGTGCCCATGGCCAGCACCATGGTGACCAGCACCCCGGCGAGCAGCAGCAGCCGCTGCCGCACCTTCCAGACCGAGAAGAACAGGCCCCCCGCGGCCAGCGCGTAGAGCACGAAACCGGGCAGCAGCGTCATCTCGGGGTGCCAGGGCAGCGTCGCCCGTGCCGCCTCGTGCAGCTCGCCCCAGACCCGGGACTCCGCCGGGGCGGTGAAGAAGCCCAGCGCCGGCGGCGAGTAGACCCCGATGTCGCCGAGCGTGCGCGCCGCGTTGGGGTGCAGCTCCGCGACCTTGAAGTACGGGATGGCCAGCAGCGCGCCCACGCCGGCGAAGATCAGCCCGCCGACCAGGTCCGCGACGAACAGTCGGGTGCCGAACGGACGCTTCACCGGCCGGACCACCCAGCGCCGCAGGAACCAGATCGTGGCCGCGACCAGCACGATGCCGGCCAGGACGTACGCGAACGGCAGGCCGATCCCGAAGCCCAGGCTGAGCTGCCAGGCCGCCACCAGCCACCCGGTGTACGTCCAGCCCTCGTGCCGCCGTTCCGGGCGGTAGCCGTACCGCAGCGACCAGCCGTGACCTCGGGCCAGCATGGCCAGCGCCAGCGGGATACCGCCGTTGGAGACGATGTGCAGGTGCCCCGCCTGGGCGAGCAGCCACGGGGCGTACGTGTAGCTGACCCCGGCCACCGCGGCCCCCGCGCGGCCCGCTCCCAGCTGCCGGGCCAGCGCGTACGCCCCGAGCGTGGCCAGCGCGTGGGCCAGCACGAACATGATGTTGTAGCGCAGCACGGCCGCCTCGGGCCCGGTGCCGATCATGCCGACCGGGGCGTAGCCGAGCAGCATGTCGGAGAAGGCGAAGCTCCACTGCTCCGGGAAGAACGTGTTGGAGTGGAACAACTGGGCCGGCTCGGTCCGCAGGGCGTGCCCCGACCAGGCCATCTGCCAGGCCTGCAGGCTCGGGTCCCAGTAGTCCTGCGGCAAGGTGTAGAGCGGGTAGCGCAGCGTCGGCCAGGTCATGCCGACGGCGAGGGCCAGCGCGGCCAGGGTGGCCAGTGTCCACTCGTGGACCAGGAGCCGACCGACGGCGCGCGCCGCGCGGCGGGGACGTCCCGGCACCGGGTCGGGCGCCGGAGCGAACGCCGACCAGCGGTCCCGCGGCTCTCCGTCGCCGTCCTTCTTCTCCTCGCCGTCGCTCCCAGCCTTGGCGTCGGTGGCCTCGTCCTTTCCGGCGTCGCCGGTGGTGGCCTTCGCGGTGTCCGCGGCTTCGGCGTCGGTGGCGTCGTCTTTTCCGCCGTCGCCGGTGCTGGTCCTGGCGGTGTCCGTGGTCGCGGCCTTCGCGTCGGCGGGGTCGTCCTGGCCGGTGTCGCCGGTCGCGGTCTTCGCGGTGTCCGTGGTCGCGGCCTCGGCGTGGTCGTCCTTTTCGCCGTCGCCGGTGGTCGTGGGTTTCGCGCCGGCGGGTTCGCCCGTTCCGGCGTGACCGGTCGCGGTCCTCGCGGTGTCCGTGGTCGTGGACTTCGGGTCGGTGGCGTCGCCCGTTCCCGACGTCTTCGTGGCGTCCGTGCTGGCCGTCGCGTTGGCGGCGCCGTCTTCACCAGTGGCGCCCGGAGGCGTGCTGCCCTGCGCGTCGGGCCCGTCGGTCTGCCCGGTCGGCTGGGCGCCGCCGGTCGCGTTCGTGGTCATCCGGGTCAGGCCCCCGTGCCGAGCTTGTCCCGCAGGAAGGCGATGTCCGCCCCCTGGCCCGCGGCCCCGCCGGGCGTCTCCACGATCACCGGCGCGCCGGCGGCGCGGATCACCGCGACCACCAGGTCCGGGTCGATGGTGCCGCCGTCGAGGTTGTCGTGCCGGTCCTGCCCGGAGTTGAAGCCGCCCTTGGAGTTGTTGGCGTGGACCAGGTCGATCCGACCGGTGATCGCCTTCACCCGGTCGACCAGGTCGAGCAGTTCCTCGCCGCCCGCGTACGCGTGGCAGGTGTCCAGGCAGAAGCCGACCTCGTGGTCGCCGACGGCGTCCCAGAGCCGGGCCAGCGCGTCGAGCCGTCGGGCGCAGGCGTTGTCACCGCCGGCGGTGTTCTCGATCAGCACCGGTACCGGGAAGCCGCCGGAGTCCGCCGCGTACGCGAAGGTCTTGCGCCAGTTGTCGAAGCCGACGGCGAGGTCGTCACCGGCGTTGACGTGCCCGCCGTGCACGATCAGCCCCTGGGCGCCGATCTCCGCCGCCGCCGCCGCGTGCCCGAGCAGCAGCTTGCGGCTGGGGATCCGGATCCGGTTGTTCAGGGTGGCCACGTTGATCACGTACGGGGCGTGGACGTAGAGGTCCACTCGGCGGCGCGCAGCCCGGCCGCGTCCTCGCGGGGTTTCGGGGCCTTCCAACCCTGCGGGTCGGAGAGGAAGAACTGCACCGCCTCGGCGGAACGGGCGGCCGCCTCCGCCAACGGGTCGGCCTGATCGACGTGGGCTCCGATACGCATGCAGGCGAGCCTACGTCGCATCCCCGACGCCCGGGGTGACGGAGGCGGGGAGTCGGGGCACCGGATGCGCCCGCTCGCGTCACCGTCGGGCCGGGCGTTCGTTTACCCCGGTGGGATCGATGCCGGGCTCTTCCGGCCGATCTGGCCAGGGGCACCGCGGTCGATCCCGATGCGGGGTCACCCCCGTCGTGCGGCCCGGCACGTCGGGGGCGGAACCCGCCCGACCTGGTCCGCCGACCACCGACAGGAATCTCGGACTAATAGTGGTATTTCCACCAACTAGTGACGAGAGCCGTTGTACCGTCGGATAACAACAGGAAAGAGCTCCGCGGGGCGTCTTCGATCCAACCTCATCGGTGTGGTCGTTCCTCCCCAGGTCCCACCCAAGGAATGCGGACGGGACGCCCCGCGGTCCATGTGGACAGGGGTCCGCCACCGGCCTTCGGGCGTCGGGGCGGGCCCCTGTCGCCGCGCCCGGCCGGCCGGTCCGACCTGCCCGGGCATGATCGTCCGGACCGGGTATCCTGGTCCGGTTGTCCGCGTCCGGCCGGGTTCCCCCGATCCCGGAAGCGGCAGCGACGCACGACCTCCTGCCACGGAAGGACCGTGGCCGCATAGCCCACAGGAGGTGAGCACGTCTTGCGTCATTACGAAGTCATGGTGATCCTCGACCCCAGCCTCGAGGAGCGCACCGTCGCCCCGTCGCTCGACACGTACCTGAACGTGATTCGGACCGCGGGTGGCTCGGTGGAGAAGACCGACGTGTGGGGCCGCCGGCGCCTCGCGTACGAGATCAACAAGAAGGCCGAAGGCATCTACGCCGTCATCGACCTGCAGGCGACGCCGGAGGCGGTGGCCGAGCTGGACCGTCAGCTGCGGCTCAACGAGTCCGTGCTGCGCACCAAGGTCATCCGGCCGGAGATGCGCTAAGCATTCAAATCCCGGTTCGCCCGGATCAGCCTCATCGCCACTGTCGCACGGCTCTGAGAGCCTGTACGGCAGAACGATGAGTGCGCGAGGAGATGGTCATGGCAGGAGACACCACCATCACGGTCATCGGCAACCTGACCGATGACCCCGAGTTGCGGTTCACCCCGTCCGGTGCGGCGGTCGCCAAGTTCCGGGTCGCTTCGACGCCCCGGTTCATGGACAAGGCCTCCGGCGAATGGAAGGACGGCGAGCCGCTCTTCCTGGCCTGCACCGTGTGGCGGCAGGCGGCGGAGCACGTCGCCGAGTCGCTCCAGCGGGGCGCCCGCGTGATCGTCTCGGGTCGGCTGCGCCAGCGGTCGTACGAGACCCGCGAGGGTGAGAAGCGCACCGTCATCGAGCTCGAGGTCGACGAGATCGGCCCGTCGCTGCGCTACGCCACGGCGAAGGTGCAGAAGATGTCGCGCTCGGGTGGCGGCGGCGGTGGCTTCGGTTCTGGTGGCGGTGGTGGCCAGGGTGGCGGCGGAGGCAACTTCGACGACCCCTGGGCTTCGGCCGCGCCGTCTCCGTCGCGCTCCGGTTCGGGCGGCGGAAACTTCGACGAGGAGCCCCCGTTCTAATGGCGCCGAGCGCCCGCGATCGCAAACCAGGAGCACGAGCAATGGCCAAGGCTGCGGCACTTCGCAAGCCGAAGAAGAAGGTGAACCCGCTCGACAAGGACGGGATCACCTATATCGACTACAAGGACACCGCGCTGCTGCGCAAGTTCATCTCCGACCGCGGCAAGATCCGCGCTCGGCGGGTGACCGGCGTGACCTCGCAGCAGCAGCGGCAGATCGCCCGTGCGGTCAAGAACGCCCGTGAGATGGCGCTCCTGCCGTACACCGCCACGGCCCGCTGAGAGGAGGCACCGACATGAAGATCATTCTGACCCAGGAAGTTTCCGGTCTCGGTGCCCCCGGCGACATCGTCGAGGTCAAGAACGGCTACGGCCGTAACTACCTGCTGCCGCAGGGCTTCGCGATCAGCTGGACCAAGGGTGCGGAGAAGCAGGTCACGGTCATCAAGCGGGCCCGCTCGGCCCGCGAGATCCGCGACCTCGGCCACGCCAACGAGGTCAAGGACCAGCTCGAGGGTCTGAAGGTCAACCTGAAGGCCCGCGCCGGTGACGGTGGTCGGCTCTTCGGCTCGGTCACCCCGGCCGAGATCGTCGACGCCGTCAAGGCGGCCGGCGGCCCGACCCTCGACCGTCGTCGGCTGGAGCTGCCCGGTCACATCAAGTCGACCGGCTCCTACCCGGTGCGGATCAAGCTGCACCCCGAGGTGACCGCCAAGTTCGACCTCAACGTCGTTCAGGGCTGACACCCACCGCACGACGAAAGGGCCCGCACCGGACTCCGGTGCGGGCCCTTTCGCATGCCCTTGTTGCGACTGGCCAGCTCAGCCGATCGGCTGACCGGTCACCGCGCTGATCATGACGGTGGACAGGCCCCCGCCGACCACCGCCGCGGCCAGCGCCACCGTCGCCGACCGCCAGGTCGTGCCCACCCGGCGCAGCAGCCCCGCGACGACGAGGCTGCTCACCAGCGCCAGCCCGAAGCGTGGCGCCCCGGCCACCAGCGACGCGAAGGCGTGCGCGCGCGGCGAGTCGCAGCCGCCGCCGCTGATGTCCGTCACGCACCCCGCCGGCGCCTGGCCGTCCAGGGTCAGCAGCCACCCGAAGACCAGCGCCGCCGGCACCAGATAGCAGGCGGCGGTGTAGAGCAGCGGACGCAGTGGACCACCCGGATCCGGGTCCAGCAGGTCGTCCTCCAGGCGGCGGTTCCACACCCCACCGCCGACCGAATCGATCCGGTCACGCCACGACGGCGCGGCGACCGGCGCGACCGGCTCCAGCCGACGACGGGGAGACGGGCGCGGCCGCGGCGCGGTGTAGGCGATCGCCGGCGACCGGGGCGCCGACGACGGCGGGTCCATCCACCGCGGATCGTCCCCGGCCAGCCGCGTGCCGGACCAGAACCCGTCCGGCTGCTCCGGCCACGACCAACCCTCACCGGTCACCGGCTCCGCCGACCGGGGCGGCTCGGTACGGTCCCAGCGGCCGACGTCGGTGCGGTCCTCCCACCGGCTCGGCTCCTCGTGCCGGTCCCGCCGGGCCAGGTCGCCACGGTCCCACTGGCCGGTGTCGGTGAACCGGTCCCACTGGCCGGTGCTGTCGCTCTGATCCCACCGGGCGGCCTCACCGGCGGCGTCCCAGCGGTCCTCGGGACCCGAGCGCTGCCAGGCGTGCACCCCGGAGGCGTCCCACGGGTCCACCGCCGGCCGGTACTCCGGTTCCGGCTCCGCCACCGGCTCGGCGCGGCTCCACGGGTCGACCGCCGGGCGGGACCAGGCGTCGGCCGAGGCCCGCCGGCTGCGCCGGGTCGGCCGCTCCACCTCCCGCGCGCCGCGCCCGACTCCTCGTCGGACTCCTCGACACCCGACCAGATCACCTGGGGACGGCGCGACGCCGACCGGCGCGGACGCGGCGTCGGCGCGGCGCCGGAGACCGGCTCGTCCTCCACGGAGTCGGCGCGCCGGCTGCCGACGTACCCCTGCTCCTGCGGACGGTCGAAGGTCCACTCCCGGGTGTGGTCGGAGTCGGCCGCGGCACTGATCGCCCGGGGCTCGCCCCAACTGCGCTCGCTGCGCCGCCCGCCCCCGGAGATCGGGCGGTCGTCGTACTCGTCGTCGTCCGGCGCGGCGTGCCGGCCCCGGCCGTCGGCGTGCGCGATGCCCGACTCCACAGCCCAGCGCGGCAGGTAGGCGTCGACCGGCTCCTGCTGGCCGCGCTCGACGGCCCGCCGTCGGCTGGGAGTGCGGTAGCCCTCGGCCGCGTACCGGTACGGATCGGCCGGGACGGGCTCGCCGAAGTCGTCCCACGGGGCGACCGGCTGACGCTCGCGCGGGCTGCCCTCCCCGCGCTCCCAGTCCCGGTAACTCACGGCCGGAGCGTGACCCTTCTCAACCGAAAGCGCAATCCGCTGTCCAGGTGTAGCCGTTCCCAGCAGATAGTACGGGAAATCCGAACCCAAAGCCTTACCGGAAAATATCCGTCCACAGGGTGGGGACGATGTTTCCGCAGGTCAGAGCCGATCGGCCCAGAATTCCCCACCGGTTTTCCACAACCTGTGCACACGCTGCGCACACGCTCGTCCACTCCATCCACAGGTTGTCCCGAGGCTCGTCCACCGGCCTGGTTGGGGTCTGACCTCGGGTTCCGTATCGTGGGGCACCGACCGGTCGCGCGATCGCCCCCGATCGACCGGCCGGGTCGATCGGAAGTTGTCGCACCCGGCCGGTAGAGCTGGTATCGACCCGACGCAGTGGAGGGGGATCCGTGTCGGTCACCGACGACATGCGGGCGGAGCCCCGGGCCGGCGGGCAGCCGCCCGCCCCCGCGCAGCGCGACGGGCAGTTCGACAAGACCCCACCCCAGGACGTCGCCGCGGAGCAGTGCGTCCTCGGCGGCATGCTGCTGTCCAAGGACGCCATCGCCGACGTCGTCGAGATCCTCAAGACGAACGACTTCTACCGGCCGGTGCACGCCACCATCTTCGACGCGATCCTCGACATCTACGGTCGGGGCGAGCCGGCCGACCCGATCACCGTCGCGGCGGCCCTGGCCGACTCCGGTGACCTGGCCCGGGTGGGCGGCGCGCCCTACCTGCACACCCTCATCGCCAGCGTGCCCACCGCCGCGAACGCGGCGTACTACGCCCGGATCGTCGGCGAGCGGGCGGTGCTGCGCCGGCTGGTCGAGGCCGGCACCCGCATCGTGCAGCTCGGCTACGGCACCGCCAACGGCGGCAGCCGGGACGTCGACGACATCGTCGACCTCGCCCAGCAGGCCGTCTACGAGGTGACCGAGCGCCGGGTCAGCGAGGACTTCGCGGTGCTGGCCGACATGCTCCAGCCGACGCTCGACGAGATCGAGGCGGTCGGGGCGCAGGGCGGGGTGATGACCGGCGTGCCGACCGGCTTCACCGACCTGGACCGGCTGCTCAACGGCCTGCACCCGGGGCAACTCATCATCGTGGCCGGCAGGCCTGGTTTGGGTAAATCGACCGCCAGTATGGACTTTGCCCGAAATGCGGCCATCCGCGCCAATCAGGCGGCGGCGATCTTCTCGCTGGAAATGAGCAAGGTCGAGATCGTCATGCGACTGCTCTCGGCCGAGGCGCGGGTTCCGCTGCACGTGCTCCGCAGCGGCCAGCTCTCCGACGACGACTGGACCAAGCTCGCCCGCTGCATGGGGGAGATCAGCGAGGCCCCGCTCTTCGTCGACGACACGCCGAGCATGAACCTGATGGAGATCCGGGCGAAGGCGCGCCGGCTCAAGCAGAAGCACGACCTCAAGATGATCGTGGTCGACTATCTCCAGCTGATGACCTCACCGAAGCGGACCGAGAGCCGCCAGCAGGAGGTCGCGGACCTCTCGCGTGGCCTGAAGCTGCTGGCCAAGGAGGTCGAGTGCCCGGTGATCGCGGTGAGCCAGCTGAACCGTGGCCCCGAGCAGCGGACCGACAAGCGCCCCCAGCTGTCCGACCTGCGTGAGTCGGGATCGATCGAGCAGGATGCCGACGTCGTCATCCTGCTGCACCGCGACGACTACTACGACAAGGAGTCGCCCCGCGCCGGCGAGGCGGACTTCATCGTCGCCAAGCATCGAAACGGGCCCACCGACAGCATCACTGTCGCCGCCCAACTGCACCTCTCCCGCTTCGTCGACATGGCGATCGTCTGACCCGTCGCCCAGCGGGCGACCGGCACGGTGACAACGCCCGCCCGATGCCGGGCTGACGGCGGCGGTTCAGCCGAGCAGCGGGAACCAGCCGGCGGCCTCGCCCAGCTCGGCGCGGTCCCGGTCGGTGAGCGGCTCGCGGCCGGCGGCCTTGAGCAGGTACTCGGCGTCGTCCCAGTCGCTCGGGCGGACCGCGTCGTCGCTGAGCAGCCCCTCGACCGTGGTCACCGCGACGCGGCAGGCGAGCGGCCCGGGCGACGGCGCGTCGGGCAGGTCGAGCACCAGGTCCAGGTGGTGGATGACGGCCTCGGTGGTCAGCGTGGCCAGGAAATCGGGTACGCGCAGCACGTGCCCCTGGGTGCTGACGCAGCCGGCCGGGTCGGCTGCCGTGGCGGCACGCACGGCGGCGGGGGCGGTGTCGGACCAGAGCCGGACCACTCCGCTGGGGCGGTCGAAGGCGGCGGCGGAGCGGCGGGCCCACCAGGCGTGCCGGGCGGCGGCGTCGCCGTCCCCGCCGGGCGGGAAGGACCGCCAGTAGCTGACGTCGTCCACGTCGGGCGGCCTGTCGGCGGGGCTGGCCAGGGCGACCAGGGCGCGCTGGGCGTCGCAGAGCACGTGGAAGAGCAGGTCGGCGACGAGCCAGCCCCGGCAGCGGGTGGGTCGTTGCAGGTCGGCGTCGTCCCGCCCGGCGACCACGGCGGTGATCCCCTCGTACGCCTGAGCGAGCGCCTCGTGCTGCGCGATCGACCTCATGAGGGGGAGCCTGCCACGGGCCGCCCGGATCGGCAGGGCGGAAGGGCCGGGGCGGGTGCCCCGGCCCCGGTGGCGGTCAGCCGAACATCTCGTCGAGGAAGCTCTTGTGCTTCTTGCGCTTGTAGTGCCCGTGGTAGCCGTGGTGCTGCTGCTGGTGCCCGCTGTGGCCGTATGCCGGCTGCGGCGGGTAGGCCGGCGCGTGCGGCGGCGGGGGCGGCACGGCCGGGTAGCCCGGCTGGTGCGGGGGCGGCGGCGGAGGCGGGGCGTACCCGCCGGCGACGTGGCCGGGCTGGGCGGGGCCGTGGCCCGCGGGCTGCCCGGGTGCCGGGGCGGCGTGCTGCTGGTTCCAGTTCGCCTCGGCCTCGAACAGCTTCTCGAGTTCACCGCGGTCGAGGAAGATCCCCCGGCACTCGGTGCACTGGTCAATGACGACTCCGCTGCGCTCGTACTGGCGCATGTCTCCGTGACACTTGGGACAGGTGAGCTGCATCGCTCGACCGTACCCGGTCGACGCGAGGTTCAGGCGGTGGCGATCAGCGCCTCGCTGACCTCGTCGTCGGAGACCTCGTGGAAGTCCTCGTAGTACGCGCCGACCGCGCCGAACTCCGGCGGGCGCTGGGCGCAGATCACCTGGTCGGCCTCGGCGGCCAGCATCTCGTACGCCTCCTGGGAGCCGACCGGCACCGCGACGACGACCCGGCGGGCGCCGAGATGGCGGGCGACCTGGACGGCGGCCCGGGCCGTCGCGCCGGTGGCCAGCCCGTCGTCGACGATCACGGCGGTCCGGCCGGTGAGGTCCAGCGGTGGCCGGCCGGCCCGGTAGCGGGCCTCCCGCCGTTCCAGTTCGGCTTGTTCCCGGCGTTGCACGTCGCGACGTCGTCGGGGCCGAGCCGGGCGGCGACCACGTCGTTGAGCACCCGGACCCCGCCGGGGCCGAGTGCGCCGAAAGCGACCTCGGGCGCCCAGGGCATGCCGAGCTTGCGGACCACCAGGACGTCCAGGGGCGCGCCGAGCCGGTCGGCGATCACCCGGGCCACCGGCACGCCGCCCCGGACCAGCCCCAGCACGATGACGTCGGGTTCTCCGACCAGGCCGGTCAGCCGTTCGGCGAGCTGTCGGCCGGCATCCTCACGATCGCGGTAGGTGCTGCTCATGTCCTCAGGTCTACGCCCTGGGGAGGGCCGGTGTCGGCGACTCCGGCGAAACGGTGGCCGGCTGTCCGGCCAGCGCGGGGCGCCCAGACGAGCAGGGCGAGCGGGTAGAGCAGGTAGCCGAAGCGGGTGGCCGGCATCCTCACGATCGCGGTAGGTGCTGCTCATGTCCTCAGGTCTACGCCCTGGGGAGGGCCGGTGTCGGCGACTCCGGCGAAACGGTGGCCGGC
>NZ_JAEVHN010000089.1:0-15129 GCF_016803375.1 Micromonospora sp. 4G55 | reverse complement strand
CGGTCGCTGACCGCGCTCTCCGTCGACGTCTCCGCACTCACCCAGGACCTGCACAAGGAACGGATGGCGGCGGCCGGCTACCTGGCCGCGCCGCAGCAGGAGGTCGCCCGGGCCAGCCGGGAGGGGGTCGCCCAGACGCTGACCAGCGGCCTGTACACCTTGCAGTTCGACGTCTATCCGGTGCGGGTCGGGACGCCGAACTCGCTGCACGCCTACGTCTACACCCCGCAGGGGCGGGCGCTGCCGGTCGTCGAGTGGACGGTCAGTCTGGCCCTGCCGGCGGCCGGTGTGGAACCGGTCCGGGTGCCGGTCGACACGCCGGAACCGCATCACGCCAGCGCGGAGCTCACCTTCCCGGTCCGGGGCGAGTGGACGCTGCGGTTCACCGCCCGGACCAGCGACGTCGACCAGGCCACGTCACCGCCACCGTCCCGGTCGGCTGAGCACCGCCGGGCCCGCCGGCGCGGTCCCGACCGCCCCGCTCGACGCGCCCTTCTGGGTACGCGAGGGAATCGGCGCGGTCGAGTGGACCCCGGGGGAGCTGGCCGATCGCCGGTTGAGCCTGGTGGTGATGCGCCCCGACGGCGGCGGCGCGGACCTCGCCCTGGACCTGCGGGCCGAGGTGCGGTCGGACTGGTTCCGCCCGGTGGCCTGGGGTGGGCTGGCCGGCGGGCTCCTGCTGATCGTGCTCGCGGTGCTGGTGCTGCTGCGCCCGGTACGCCCCCGCGAGGTGGTCTTCGTGGTCGAGCCGGACCAGGTCCCGGTGCTCGCCGGTCGGCTGGGCGTCAGCTCGCTGAGCGGCCTCGGCGCGGCACCCGAGCCGGAGCGGCAGTTGGTGTCGGTCGGGGCGCCCGAGCGGTCCCGGGCCGCCATCGGCGCGGTGCCGGCGCGCCGTCCGGCCACCCTCGCCGACCTGCCGCCGTGGCCGCCGGAGCATCCGGAGGAGACGGCCGAACCGGTGCCCGGAAGCCCCCGGCCCGCCGGCACGGACTGACCCGACACGGCGAACGGCCCGCCGCGCTGCCGACGCGGAGGGCCGTCCTCACCGGGGGATCGGTGCTACCCGACAGACGTCTGCGGTAGGTGTCGCCAGATTAGCGGCGAAAGTAAGCCACTGGAAGATCTGTCCATTTAGCGCAACTTATTCGTGGGTCGGCTCCGCCCGCCGCCGCACCGGGAGCGTCACCAGCAGCAGCAGGGCCAGCAGCACGTAGGCGTTGCGCACCAGGAAGTCCCCCAGGGTGTCGGTGCGCGCCGGGGCCACGCCCCAGTCGAAGAAGGACACCACCCCGTAGATGATCACGAACGCCGTGCCGATCGCGAGCGCGAGCAGTCGACGGCGACGCCGCGCCCCCGCCACGGTGTCCCGGTCCGCGCGCAGCGCCGCGTCCACCAGCACCACCACCGCCGGGATGAACCAGTAGAAGTGGTGGGTCCAGGTGATCGGGCTGACCAGGCCGCCGACCAGCCCGGTGAGGGTCAGCCCGGCGAGTTCGTCACCGGCCCGGGCGGCGCGCGCCGCGCGCCACAGGCCGTACCCGGCGACGACCACGACCAGGGCCAGCCAGAGCAGCTGGTTCGGCCTGGCCGGTGCGTCGATCCGGCTGAGCAGCCCGAACAACGACTGGTTGCCGGTGTAGTCGGTGCGCCCGACCCGGTTGGTGGCCCACAGCTCGTGCGTCCAGAAGCGCCAGGAGTCCCGGGGCGCGAACGCCGCGGCCAGCAGCGTCGCCGCCGCCGCGGTGACGCCGGCCACCAAGGCCGCCCGCCACCGCCGGCTCACCAGCAGGTAGGCGATGAAGATGCCGGGGAAGAGTTTGAGCGCCGTCGCCAGCCCCACGCCCACCCCGGCCCAGCGACGCCCCTTGGGTACGGCGAAGAGCAGGTCGGCCAGAATCAGCACCACCAGCAGCATGTTGATCTGCCCGAAGGTGATGGTCTCCCGGGTGCTCTCCACCGCGAACACCAGCAGCACCGCCACGGTGAGGGTGAACGTCCGGGGCAGCCCGTGCCGTTCGATCACCGGGCGGACCAGCCAGCGGGTGGTCACGATCACGCCGATCGCGGTCAGGACGGTGAAGACGGCGATCGTCACGCCCAGCGGGAGCATCGCGAACGGCCGCAGCAGCAGCGCGCTGAACGGCGGATAGGTGAAGTACAGCTCGCCCTGGACCCGGTCCGGCTGCACGTAGTCGTAGAGCGGGTGCCCGGACGACCACCAGTCCATCGCCCGCATGTAGATCTTCAGGTCGAAGAAGTCGTGCACCATGCCGGGCAGGTAGAGGGCCGGCAGCACGGCGGCCAGCGCCAGCACCGTGACGACCCGACGGACCGTCCGGCCCCCCTGGTCGTCGGAGCTGACGGCGGGTGGCGCGACCGGTTCTGCTGGCACGGGGAAACCCTAGCGGTCCGCTCCACCGCCGGTGCCGAGGCGCGACGCCTGGGCTGCGGCTAGTCTGTCCCGGTGGCTGACCTTCTCGTCTGGATCGACTGTGAGATGACCGGGCTGGATCTCGCCAGCGACGCGCTGATCGAGGTCGCCGCGCTCGTCACCGATCCCGACCTCAACGTGTTGGGCGAGGGGGTCGACGTGGTCATCCACGCCGACGAGGCGGCCCTGGCGGCGATGCCGGAGATCGTGCGCACCATGCACGGCAAGTCCGGGCTGACCGAGGAGGTGCGGCGCTCCACCGTCACCCTGGCCGAGGCCGAGGACATGGTGCTGGAATACGTCAGCAGCCACGTCAAGGACCCGCGTACCGCCCCGCTGTGCGGCAACTCGATCGCCACCGACCGGGGCTTCATCGCCCGGGACATGCCGCGCCTCGACGCCCACCTGCACTACCGCATGATCGACGTGTCCTCGATCAAGGAGCTGACCCGGCGCTGGTACCCCCGGGTGTACTTCGGCCAGCCGCAGAAGGGCCTTGCCCACCGGGCACTGGCCGACATCCGGGAGAGCATCCGCGAGCTGGAGTACTACCGGCGGACGATCTTCGTACCCCTGCCCGGACCGGACGTGGAGACGGCCAAGGGGATCGCCGCCCAGCTGTAGACCGGGGCGTCGGCCCGCGCGGGCCGACGGTGCGCAACCCGCTGGACGGGGGCGGCGGGGGTGTGGCTATTATTAGTCCGCACCGCCCGGGCGACCGGCGCGGAAGGCATGGTGGCTGTAGCTCAGTTGGCAGAGCACCGGGTTGTGGTCCCGGTTGTCGTGGGTTCAATTCCCATCAGTCACCCCAGACACGAAGGCCCCCTCCTCGCGGAGGGGGCCTTCGTCGTGTCGGGGCCGGTCAGGGGGTGGGGTCCACGCTGGGAGCCTCGTCGCCGGGGGTGGCCTCCGGGCTCGGGGTGGCCTCCGGCTCCTCGTACGGCAGGGCGCTGCCCTTGACATAGTCGTCCCAGCTCATGTTCCAGTCGGTCCAGCCGTTGCCGTTCTGGAGCTTGCGCTCGGTGCCCTTGACCGTGATCGGGTCGCCGATGCGGGTGTTCTCGAAGAGCCACTTGCCGTCGGCCATCGAGACGTTCACGCAGCCGTGCGAGACGTTGACGCTGCCCTGCTTCCCCTCCGACCAGGGCGCGGCGTGGATGAACTCGCCGCCCCAGGTGAGCCGCTGGGCGTAGTCGATCTTCGTCCGGTACCCCTCCTCGGGGCCCAGCTCCTCCAGCGTGTCGAAGACCGTCTTGCGGAGCTTCTCGATCACCACCATCGTCCCGCTGGACGAGGGGGTGGTCTTCTTGCCGAGGCTGACCAGGATCGTCTTGACGACCTTGCCGTCCCTGGTGACGGTCATCCGCTTGGTCTTGTTGTCCACCTGCATCACCAGCGACGGGCCGATCTTGACGTCGACGGTCAGGTCGGAGCGGCCGTACCAGCCGTCGCCCATCGGCAGCCCGCCGGCCTGCACCCGGTACGACACGGTCGTGCCCGACTTCCAGAACTCCTTCGGGCGGTAACGGACCTCGGTGGGGCTGGACCAGTGCCAGATCCCCTCCTGCGCCGGCGTGGAGGTGACGGTCATCCGACGCTGGACGTCGTCGCGGTAGTCCTCGGGAATGGCCCGGCCGAACCGGACGATCAGCGGCATGCCCACCCCGACTACCTGGTTGTCGCCGAGGAAGCTGGTGATCCGTACCTGCTTGTCGGGCTTGGCCATCACGGTGAAGGCGCTGGTCGCGGTGGCCGGCTTGCCGTCGTCGCCGGTCGCCGTGACGGTGGCGGTGTACTTCTCGCCGTACTCCAGGGCGCCCGCGGGGAGCCAGCTCTTGCCGTCCGCGGCGAGCTCGCCCTCGACGGCCTTGCCGCTGGCGTCCTTCAGCTCGACGCTGGTCTCCTCGGCGTCCTTCGTGGTGAAGGTGATGCCGGTGGAGGCCGGGACGTCGGTCGCGTCGGCCTTGGGCTCGCTGATGGTGGCCGCGGCCTTCGGCGCGCTCTCGCCGCTGCCCTGCCAGCTCGACGGCTTGTCGTCGCCGGAGCCCGTGCAGGCGGAGGTGAGCGCCAGCGTCGCGGCGAGGAGCCCCGCCGCGAGTGCGCGGCGCCGCCCGGCGTGCCGAGTCAGCCGGTCGTGGGTAGCTCGCATGATTCCCTCACAGTCGTGGTCCCCGATGCCCCATCTTCTCCCACAGACGCGGGAGAGCGCCGGTCGGTTGCCGGCCGTGAACAGAAACACGCCGATGGGGGAGTGCGAATACCGGTAAAATGTGGGGATTTCGCGAGAGCTGCTCGGTTTCTCCCGACCCCACGCTCCGGTGACCGGCGCGGGTCGGGCCCGCTCCGGGTCGCCGGCGTGACCGCCGACCCGACCGGGTGGGTGTTACAGCAGCGGGCCGGAGCCGCCGTCCGGCACGGGCAGGGCGCTGCCCTTGACGAACTCCGACCAGCTCAGGCTCCAGGCCGTCCAGCCGTTGCCGGGGGTGACGCGGCGCTCGGTGCCCTTGATGGTGATCGGGTCGCCGATCTTCGTCTGCTCGAAGAGCCAGCGGCCCATCGCCATCGAGACGTTGACGCAGCCGTGCGAGACGTTCTGCCGACCCTGCACCCCCTCGGACCAGGGCGCCGCGTGGATGTACTCGCCACCCCAGGTCAACCGCTGGGCGAAGTCGATCTCGGTGCGGTACCGGTTCTCCGGGTCGGGGTCGTCCATGGTGTCGAAGACCGTCTGCTCCTTCTTCTCCATCACCACGAGGGTGCCGCTGGAGGAGGGAGTGCTCTTCTTGCCCAGGCTGACCGGCAGGGTGCGGACCACCTCGCCGTCCTGGTACACCGTCATCTTCTTGGTGCTGTTGTCGACCTTCATCACGAAGGACCGGCCGATCTTGGCGGTCGCCGTACGGTCGACGTTGCCGTAGCGGCCGTTGCTCAACGGCATGCCGGCCAGCGCGATCCGGACGTCGAGGGTGGTGCCCGGCTTCCAGTACTCCGGAGCCCGGTAGTAGGCCTGGGTGCCGTTGTAGACCCAGTGCCAGGCGCCCGGCTGCGGCGGATCGGTCTTGACGAACATCCGCTTCTGCACCGCCGCCCGGTCCTTCTTCGGGATGCCCGGGTGGAACTCGACGACCACCGGCATGCCGACGCCGTACGTCTTGTCGTCGAAGAGGTAGAGGCCGGAGCTGATCATCGACTTCGGCTTGGCCATGGTGGTGAAGGTGCTGGTGCCCTGCCGGGTCTCGCCGCCGGCGCCGGTGCCGGTCACCGTGGCGGTGTACTCGGTGCCGTACTTCAGCGGGGCCGACGGCACCCAGGAGGAACCGTCCAGCCGCATCCTGCCCGCGACCTGCTTGCCGTCGGCGGAGGCGAGGGTGACCGAGGACACGGTGCCGCCGCCCGGCAGCTTCGCGCTGATCTCGGTGCTCACCGGCTTGTCCTTCGCCCCGTCGGCCGGGCTCACCGTCAGGCTCTGGGCCGGCGCGGAGGGCTCGGCCTCCTGCGAGGCGGTGGGCGCACCCGTACCCGGAACCGCGCCGCCGCCGACGAACTCGGCGGCCTTCTTCTTGTCGTCTCCGCACCCGGTCAGTGCCAACGACGCCACCAGGGCCAGGGCACCCAGCATCGCCCCGGCCCGCGTGAACCTGCCCATTCCCACCTCAGTTCTCGCGTGCCTGGCGACATGGTGCCGTATCGACGCCGCCGCCCTGGTCCCGCCAAGCGGTCGGCGGAGCGATCTGGTGGGTTTTGCCCGTTAAGCTCGGCCGAACAGGGGAGCCGGGTATCGGATTGGAACCCGGCTCAGGGACCTGCTAATGTTCTGTCCGTTGCCAACGAGCGCCGCTAGCTCAACTGGCAGAGCAGCGGACTCTTAATCCGCGGGTTCGGGGTTCGAGTCCCTGGCGGCGCACCAGCAATAAAAGGCTCTGGCCTGGTGGTTCTCCACCTGGCCGGGGCCTTTTTCGTGGTCCTGGCGATGGCTCGGTCGTCGATGATGAAGGCATGCGAGCCGCCTACATCGAGCGCCCGGGACCGGCCACGGACATCCGGCACGGCGAGCTGCCCGCGCCTCGTCCCGGCCCGACCGACATCCTGGTCGACGTCATCGCCACCACCGTCAACCCCGTCGACACCTTCGTACGCTCGGGGGCGTTCCCCACCCCGCTGCCGCTGCCCTTCGTGGTCGGCCGTGATCTCACCGGTCGGGTCGCGGAGGTGGGCCCGGGCGCGCCGGCTTCCGCGTCGGCGAGTTGGTGTGGTGCAACAGCCTGGGGTACGGCGGCCGGCAGGGCAGCGCCGCCGAACAGGCCGTGGTGCCGGTCGACCGGCTCTACCGGTGGCCCGGCGGGGTCGACCCGGCGATCGCCGTGACCATGCTGCACCCGGTGGCCACGGCGTACCTGGCGTTGTTCGTCCACGGCCGGCTCCGGCCCGGCGAGACCGTCGTGGTGGCGGGCGGCGCCGGCAACGTCGGCGCCGCGCTCGTCGCGCTCGCCGCCACCGCCGGTGCCCGCGTCGTGGCCACCGCGTCGCCGGGCGATGCCGACTTCTGTCGGCGGAACGGCGCCGCCGACGTGCTCGACTACCGCGCCCCCGACCTGGCCGAGCGGCTGAGGTCGGCCTGCCCGGAGGGGGTCGACCTGTATCTCGACACCGCGGGGCGGAACGAGTTGGCGTGGACGATCGACCTGCTCGCGGTGCGCGGGCGGGTCGTGGTGCTCGCCGGCGGCGACACCCGGCCGGTGCTGCCGGTCGGCGCGCTCTACCGCAACGACCGGGCCGTCATCGGCTTCGTGATCTCCCACGCCACCACCGCCGAGCTGGCCGAGGCCGCGGCCCTGGTGAACCGGACGCTGGCCGCCGGGCGGGTGGCCCCGCGCGAGGTCCTGCCGCTGCCGTTGTCGGCGGTCGGCGAGGCGCACGGCCTGCTGGAGCGGGGCGAGCTCCGGGGACGGCGGGTGGTGATCCGCCCGTAGCGGGTGCTCGTGGCGGGCTCGATCGGGGGTGTTAATGTTTCTCCCCGTTGTCAGCGAGCGCCGCTAGCTCAACTGGCAGAGCAGCGGACTCTTAATCCGCGGGTTCGGGGTTCGAGTCCCTGGCGGCGCACTGGGTAACACGGGCTCTGGCCTGGTGGTTCTCCACCAGGCCAGAGCCTTTTGGTGTCCATGGAGATGGCTGGGTGGTCGGGAGCGGTGGGACTGTTCGGGCTGTCGGTGGACGTTGTGTTGTGGCCGTGGATAGGCGCTCGGGTCTGACGAGCGGCGGCCAGGGGCTCTGGCCCCGGACCGGTGAGGCGCGTGTCAGGCGCCTTTGGCGATCAGTGCCGCAGCGAGGGTCTGTTCCTGGAGATCAACTGACGGCGGACGTCGGGGCTGGGTGGACTGCTGACCGGCTACCCAGTCGGTCCGGACCGGTCGGTAGCGTCGATCGATGCGGCGAAGTTCGACAACCGGCCCACCTGGGACAACCGAGGGAAGTTCGACAGCCGGCCCGGCTGGGACAACTGGAACAAGAAGAAGTAACCCGCCGATACGCGGAATGGATCGGACGCGTGGGGTGGCGTGCCCGCCCCACCCCTGTACGGGTTGAGGAGGCATGCGCACCACGACAGTCGGCGATGTGAAGATCCTGCTGCCGGACCTCGACCCGGACGACCTCGACCGGGTGCCCGAACTGGCCGATGGCCTCACCGAGGCTTTCGTCGAGGGCGCATCGTGGCGCGGTGTGCAGCTGGAGGACTGCCGCATCCGGGGCAGCCGGATCACCGGTGGCGACCTCAGCGAGAGCACCTGGGAAGCCGGCAGCCTCTACGGCTGCGAAATCACCCGCACCGACTTCTCTGGAGCGGCTCTGGTCGGTGTGACGATCGAGCGGTGCGCGATCACTGGCTCACGGTTCACCGGCACCAGGCTCACCGACGTGCGCCTCAAGGACGTCCTGTTCGACGGCTGCCGCTTCGACTACGCCACCTTCCAGCGCGTCACCGCTGCCGGCTCGGTCGCCTTCACCGACTGCACCCTCACCCACGGCACCTGGTCCACCTGTCGTCTTCCGGGCATCGCGCTGCGGTCCTGCGACCTCGCCGGTCTGGAGCTGGACTCCTGCAATCTCAATGGCGCTGACCTGCGGTCCAGCAGCCTCCGAGGGCTCAAGACGCCACTCGACAACCTGTCCGGCGTCACCCTTGCCGCGGGCCAGCTTTCCGACCTCACCCAGCTGGCCGTCGCCGCTCTGGGCCTGACCGTGCGCAACGACTGACCTCCGGGAGCACCGTGGCCGCTGACGCCGTCCCGATCGACAGCCCGGACACGATCATCGTCTGCGTCCGAGGCAACTCCGGCTCGGGCAAGAGCAGCGCCGAGCGGGAACTGCGGCGTCGGCATGGCCGGGGCTGTGCGCTGGTCGAGCAGGACTACCTGCGCCGCATTGAGCTGCGCGAGCGGGACAAGCCCGGCGGTGAGGCTCCTGGCGTCACGCCTGGTCGACGAGCCAGTCCGGATGACTGTGAAGTCGCGTTCGGTCAGGCCGCGCCGTGGGTCGACCCGATGGAGCAGCGCCGGACCGTGGTGATGGGCGGACACCCAGACGCGATCGGCAGGGGAGATCTCGTCGTCGACCCACACGAAGGGACGCCCCTGCGCCCACTCGACCAGGCCGCGAGTCTTCCAGTGCAGGGCGCCGTCCTCGTCCGAGTCGGCCCAGTCCAACACCGGCAGGGCCGGCAGTCCGAGCAGCGGAGCCAGTACGTCGTTCGCGTCGCTCATCCAGGTGGACGCCCACACCAGGTCACACGGCAGGGCGGACAGCAGGTGGCCGTGTTCCGGCTCGACCCTGTGCAGCAGCGGATGGGCGTCATCCGGCCGAACCTGTACACGGGTTGGATTGGCCGGCATGCCCGGCGGTGCCGCCGGTGGCGTTCCGAACGGGATGAGGGTGCCGTCCACGTCAAGGAACAGCAGCGGACGCGAGGCGGACACGGTCCAAAGGTTAGCCCTCATCCGGTGACCGGTGACCGGTGACCGGGGACGTGCGGGCGCTGCGTGGTCTGGGCTCTGCCAACGCCGGCTGCGGACGCTGCATCGGTTGCGGTTGGTGGCGGGTTCCGGCCGCAGCGCGCCGACGGCGGGCGTCGTGTTGGCCTGTCGCTCTTCTGCTGCGCAATGACGTGCCCAGCAAGGCATGCAAAACGGCTCATACGTCCTAGAAGCGGAGCAAATCCCACCTAGTCTCAGGGTGCCGAGCCGGATCCTTGAGGAGTCAGCCGATGTCGCACCATCTCGACACCCCGCTCGCCGCGCAGTCCGGTCAGCTCTTCCTGAACGACCTGTACGTCTTCGACGGCGAGCGCGGCACGGTCTTCGTCATGGACGTCAACAGCTCGGTGACCCGGGCCGACATCAAGCGTGGCTTCCACCACGAGGCGCGGTACGAGTTCAGGATCCACCACGATGGGGCCGACCTGGAGGACCTCACCTACCGGGTCGCCTTCGGTGAACCGGACGCCGACGGGCGGCAGGCGGTGACGCTGCACGCGCTGACCGGCACCGAAGCGCGTAGCGACGCGGCGAACGGCGAACTCCTCGTCCAGGGGCGGACCGGCGAGGTGGTGAGCAGCGACGTCCTGCGGCTCTGGGCCGGCCGGATCGCCGATTCCTTCTACATCGACCTGGATCAGCTCGCGACCGTCAACGACGCCTTCAAGAACGGCGCCAAGCTGGACCGCTCGAAGTGGCGACCGGAGAACGCGAAGAACAGCTTCGCCGGCACCACCGTCGAGTCGATCGTCCTCGAGGTGTCGCACGACGAGCCGATGCTGCGCGACGGGGCGCAGATCGGCGTCTGGTGCACCACGAAGCTGGCGACGGACGCCGGCGGATGGCGGCCGATCAACCGGGCCGGCCACCCCATGATGTGGCCGATCTTCTGGCCGACCGACACCGACTTCTCCGACCCCGCCAACGTCCGGCACCCCTGCGACGACCTGAAGGCGGACGGCGAGAACATCGCCTCGACCGTCGCGCGGGTGGTCGCCGCGAACGGCACCGCTGTCGATCCGAACGCGTACGGCTGGAGCGTGGCCCGGCAGGTCTACCCAGATCTGCTGTCGTACCGGGTCGGGACGCCGGCGAACTACGGCTTCGCCGTGCGGAACGGGCGCACGATGTCGGACAACGCCCCGGAGGTGATGTTCTCCCTGGTGCTGAACACGGGGATGACCTCGGGTCTGACCGCGGACGTGACCCGGGAGGCCCGCTCCGGCACGTTCCCCTACGTGGTGCCCGCCTGACGCGGGTGGTCGCTCCGCACGACGGCGGCGATGCCGCTGGGCGACGCCACGCGACCGCATGGACCGGCCGGGTGGGAGCTGGGGGTCAGCGCGGCGTGGCCGGCGGGCGTAGTCCGTCGAGGGCGACGCCCAGCACCCGTTCGCGCTGCTCCGGCTCGGGGAACTGGGCCATGGTGAGGCCGCTGAGCAACCGGACCACGTCGTCGAAGCTGATGTCGGCGCGGACCGCCCCGGAGGCCTGGGCGCGGCGCATCAGCGGCTCGCCCGCGGTGTAGATCTCCGTCCGGCAACTCCGGAAGACCTCGGAGTCGTGCAGCAGCTCCTCGGCCAGGGCCCGCTTGGTGGCGACGTAGCCGACGAACCGGTGCAGCCAGGCGACCAGCGCGTCCCACGGGGGCAGGTCGGCCAGGTCGGCCGCGGAGCGACTCAGCGCCCGGACCTCCTCGACGTAGACGGCTTCGAACAGGGCCTGCCGGGTCGGGAAGTTCCGGTAGAGGGTGCCGATGCCCACCCCGGCGCGCCGGGCCACCTCTTCGAGCGAGGCGGACGCTCCGTTCTCCGCGAAGGCCTCGCGGGCGGCCGCGATCAGCGACTCGTAGTTGCGCCGGGCGTCGGCGCGCTTGGGTCGCCGTGCGAAGACGTCGGACGTCTGTCCCGCGCTGGCCATGACGTGCGTCACCTCACCTCGGTTGCAACCGGAGGCACCCCTCCGCTAGCTTAGTGGAGGCACCCCTCCGGAACTGTCCGGAGCCATGCCTCCGCTTAGCTTACCTCCCCGGGGACCGGGTGCCGATCCCGCCGAACAGGCGACCGGCACCGCCCCGAAGCCTGACGAGCCCACCTGCCCGTCGTCCCCTCCGTACGCGGAATTGGAGTTTCCCCGCATGACAGAGACCGTCCGTCGCGGCTCCCGCCGGCTCACCTTCCTCGTCCTGGCGGCCGGCACCGGGTTCTTCGCGATGCTCCAGTCGCTGATCACCCCGGTGCTGCCGACCATCCAGCACGACCTGCACACGTCCCAGAACACCGTCACCTGGGTGCTGACGGCCTACCTGCTCTCCGCGTCCATCTTCACGCCGATCCTCGGCCGGGTCGGCGACATGGTGGGCAAGGAACGGATGCTCGTGGTCTCCCTCGGCGCGCTCGCCCTCGGCTGCCTGCTGGCCGCCGTCGCGCCGAGCATCGGCGTGCTCATCGTCGCCCGGATCGTCCAGGGCGTCGGCGGCGCCGTCTTCCCGCTGTCGTTCGGGATCATCCGCGACGAGTTCCCCGCCGCGCGCGTTTCCTCCGCGGTGGCCGCCATCTCGGCGATCGTCGCGGCCGGCGGCGGCCTGGGGGTCGTGCTCGCCGGGCCGATCGTCGGCGCTCTCGACTACCGGTGGCTGTTCTGGATCCCGATGGTCGTCGTCGGCCTGACCGCCGTCGCCGCGTACTTCGTCGTGCCGGAGTCGCCGGTGCGTACCCCTGGCCGGATCGACTGGCGGGCCACCCTGCTGCTGTCCGGCTGGCTGGTCGCCCTGTTGCTGCCGATCAGCAAGGGCGCCGCCTGGGGCTGGACCTCGGCTCGGGTGGTGGGCCTGCTGGCGCTCGCCGCAGTGCTGCTCTCCGGTTGGCTGGTCGCCGAGATCCGCTCCAGCAACCCGTTGATCGACATGCGGATGATGCGGCTGCCCGGAGTCTGGACGACCAACCTGGTCGCCCTGCTCTACGGCGCGTCGATGTTCTCCGTCTACGCGTTCCTGCCGCAGTTCGTGCCGGCCGGCGGGCCCGGCGCGACGGGCCGGATGCTGACCCACGGGATGGTGTTCATGCTGGTCACCTTCGGGGTCTTCGCCGCCTACGGCAGCTTCGCCGGCACGGTCCGCGACCGGGTGCTGGCCCGGCCCCGGCTGACCGACTGGCTACGCCGCACCTTCGCCGGGTCGTTCGTCGCGCTCGGCGTCTCCCTGCTGCTCGCCGAGAGATAGGAGTGCCATGCGTTTCCACCACGCCCCCGGCGTCCGGTCGACGCACCCGACGCTGGTCGCCGGCGTACTGGCCGCCGACGGCGTCACCCCGGACGTCGCGGTGGACGAGCGGGTCGCGCACTTCGCCGGCCTGGCGCGGCAGCGGTTGACCGCCGGCGCCGAGAGCGGGTTCCCCGAGATCCGGGCCTGGCGGCGCGCCTTCGCCGCGATGGGGCTGCCGCCGACCCGCTACCGGTGCGCCGCCGAGTCGCTGCTGCGCCGGTTCCGCCGGGACGGGGAGCTGCCCCGGCTCCACCCGCTGGTCGACCTCTGCAACGCGGTCTCCCTCGCGTACGCGATCCCCGTCGCGGTGCTGGACGTGACGCGGATCGACGGCGACCTGGCCGTCCGGCCCGCCACCGGCGAGGAGGAGTACGTGACCCTCGCCGGTGACCTCGAGCGTCCGGAGCCCGGCGAGGTGGTCTTCGCCGACGGGGCGGGACGGGCGCACTCACGGCGGTGGACCCACCGGCAGAGCGGCTGGTCGGCGGTGCGCCACACGACCGGGACCGTGCTCATCGTGGCGGAGGCGCTGCACGATTCGGCCGGTCGGGACGTGCCGGCGCTCCTGGACACCCTGACCGCGGAGCTGGCTGCCGGCTGGCAGGTCGACCCGCGGGGCGCGGTGCTGACGGCCGCCGCACCGGCCGTCGACGTACCCGGCTGAGGTCCCCCGTCGTTTCCGGCGGGGACCGGCGCCCGCCGCGGCCGGGTCAGGCCGTCTCGCCGGGCGCGAGGTAGCGGTAGCCGTCGCCGAGCGTCTCGGCGAACCAGCCGTTCACGCTGGCCAGGCCCCGCTCGTTGAGCTGCGCGTCGTGGATCGGGTGGGTGCGCGCCGCGCCGACCGCACCGGCGAACCCGATCGCCTCGGTCAGCTTCAGCCAGGACGCCTGGGCCGGCACCAGCAGCGTCCACACCGGCCGCCCGGGCAGGTGCAGGGAGTCACCCGGGTGGTAGACCTCGTCGTCCACGACGTACCCGAGGTTGGCGCAGTCCGGCTGGCCGTCGTGGATGGTGGCGTGCCGGCCACCCACCGCGGTGACCGCGAAGCCGGCGGCGGTGAATTGCTGCCCGGCCCGTACCCGCTGGACCGGCAGCGTGGGCAGGGCGGGCAGCTCGGCGCCCTCAGGCACGAAGACCGGGACGCCGAGGCCGGCCAGCCGCAGCACGTCGATGTGGTCGGCGTGTTCGTGGGTGACCAGGACGGCGTCCGCGCCCACGAGAGCGGCCGGCTCGCTCCAGGTGCCGGGGTCGACGACGAGCACGCGACCGTCGCGTTCCAGGCGCACGCAGGCGTGGGTGTATTTCGTGATCCGCATCGGACGGACGCTACCGCAGCCCTGCCCGACGTCGCTGTCCGTGCCCTCAGCAGCACGAATTGATGTATTGACATCAAAAGGCAACCCGTCAGTAACATCCGTCACATCGGAGTACCGAGACCCCCGTCGACCGACGTCCGACCACCAGTTGGGCGTCGGTCCGCGCACACCCCCCTCTCCGCGCGGGCACCCGAGAAAGACAGACGATCATGAGGACGTACATCAGCAGGTGGCTGTTCGCGGTGGCCGTGGCGGTCGCCGCCGTCGCCGTCGCACCCACCCCCGCACAGGCCGCCGCGTACACCGCGTCGAGCAACCCGATCCTGTTCGTGCACGGCTGGAACAGCAGTGCCAGCACCTGGAACACGATGATCAGCCGGTTCCAGGCCGACGGCTGGCCGTCGAGCCGGCTGCGCGCCTTCTCCTACAACACCAGCCAGTCCAACGCCACCACCGCGCAGCAGGTCGGCCAGGAGGTCGACAAGCTACTCGCCAGCACCGGCGCGACGAAGGTGGACATCGTCACCCACTCGATGGGCGGGCTCTCCTCCCGCTACTACCTGAAGAACCTCGGCGGCGGGGGCAAGGTGGACCGGTGGGTGTCCCTCGGCGGCCCGAACCACGGCACCAGCTCCGCCAACGCCTGCTACAGCACCGCCTGCACGGAGATGCGGATCGGCTCGACCTTCCTGGCCAACCTCAACTCGGTCGACGAGACCCCGGGCGTCCCGACGTACGGCACCTGGCGGTCGAACTGCGACGGCGTGATCAACCCGGTGGACAGCACGGTGCTCTCCGGGGCGAGCAACACGTTGGCGGGCTGCGTGACACACACCAGCCTGCAGAACGACGCCACCATCTACGGCCAGGTGCGCGACTTCGTCAACCCGTGACGGCGGTGGGGCCGGCGGTGGCGCGGACTTACTCCGCAGGCCGGCGGCCCCCCGGAGTCAGCCTCGGGCCGGGCCGCCGTCGTCGTCCATGATCTCGTGGAACTCGGCCGGGGTGATCTCCCCCTCGCGCAGCCGCCGGGCGTTGGCGGCGAACTTCCCGATCGCCGCGCCCGGCGACCCGAGGCCCCCGGTCGGTCGG